>DASUNJ010000358.1:0-2253 GCA_036277235.1 Thermoanaerobaculia bacterium
GCCAGACGATCTCCGGCCTGGCCCGCCTGTCCCTCGGCCAGTCGAAGCTGCGCAACCTCCCTACGGCCGCCGGCTCCGTGGACGCCGACCTGGACGTTTTCGGCGGCTCGCTCGGTCTCCGGCACCTGGCCCGGCTGAAGCAATCGCGTGGTGCAGGGGGATTCGGCGATACCTATCTGGAGAGCCGGATCGAAATCGGGGTCGAGGCGACCTCACCGGATCTGCAGCCGTCGCGCGCGCCCAATCCGTTGAAGCGGCTGGAGCTGTCCGTCGGGCTGGTGTTCCGCAGCGTCTGGGGCCATCTCCGGCTCCTGGTGTCGTACCTGGACGTGGGCGAGGTGCTGCGATGAGGGGGTGGGGAGCAAGGCAGTCCAAGGACATCAAGGACGCCAAGGACACAAAGGACACCGGCAAGGCTTGGGCCTTTATGTCCTTTACGCCCTTGATGTCCCTGGTGTCCTTGATGTCCTTGCTTTCCGCCGCCCCCGCCCTCGCCGCCGGACCCGTGCTGCAGCCCGAGGGCGGCTGGGTGGTGCTCTCCGGTCTGCCTTCCCTGCTCCACCGGGACGATGTCCGCAAGCAGCTCGACAGCGGCCTGACCGCCACTCTCGCGTTCGAGGTGCGGACGACCGGGGCGTCGCCGCAGAAGCTGCGGGGCGGGGCCCGGGTGGACGTCCGCTATGAGCTGTGGGACGAGGTCTATCTGGTCACCCGCCTCGACGCGTCGGGCAAGCGGGAGCGCCTCCGTTTCGAGTCCTTCGACAAGCTCGGCCAGTGGTGGCGGGAGGCGCGGCTTCCGGTCCTTCCGCTCCCCCGTGCTCCCGGCCCCTGGCACGCCGAGGTGCGGCTGCGGGTCATCCCCTTCTCGCAGGCCGAGCAGCGGGAGACCCAGCGCTGGCTCACCGAGTCGATGACCGAGGGCGGCGACGGTGGTGGCAGCGCCGACGCGGTGTCGCGGGCACTGGAGGACCGCCCGGTGTCCTTCTCGCAGGTCCTCCAGCTCCTCGTGGCCACGTCAATCGGCCGGCCGGCCCTGTTCGAGCAGGAGTGGAAGCTCGCCTTCACCACAGGGACAAAGAGATGACCTGGCGCTCCGTCCTGCTGACCCTTGCCGGGCTGCTCCTGGCCGCGGCTGCCGCGCTCTGGCTGTTCGAGCGGCAGATCTCGGCCGCCTGGTTCCGGCTCGGCCTCCAGCCGGAGCTGCTGGAGACCCTGGAGCGCTCGCTGGAGGACCAGAAGCGGCTCGCCCGTCTCGATCCGGACCGCCGGGCCGAATACCGGCAGCGGTTCGACGAGACCCGGGAGCTCCTCCAGCACCTGCAGATCCTGGAGCACAACCGGCGGGAGATCCTGCAGCGCTACGAGATGGTCCTCCTGGCTCTCGTCGGCGGCGTCCTGATGGTCGCCGGCACGGTCCACCTCGTGCACCAGGGACGGCGGGAGCGGCGGATCGAGCGGTTGCGCGACGCACTGTCCCAGCTTTCTTCCGGCCGCGACGACGTGGTGGTCGGCGACCGTGGCAAGGATGTCCTGGGCCGCATCGCCGCGATGATCGAAGAGACCTCGCGCATCATCGCGCGCGACCGCCGCCGGCTGGCCGCGCTCCAGAACCTCTCCGGCTGGCAGGAGACGGCGCGCCGTCACGCGCACGAGATGAAGACGCCGCTCACCGCCGCGCGGCTGGAGATGGCCCGCCTGCAACAGCTCGCCGGAGGCGAGGCGCCGCCGCCGCCGGACGAGGTTCGGCAGGTGGCGGGAAGCGTGGTCGAGGAGCTGGACCGCCTCGGCCGCTTCGCCCAGGAGCTGACCACGTTCGCCCGCCTCCCCCGCCCGCGCCGGGAGCTCCACGACCTGCGCAAGGTGGTGGAGGACTTCACCGGGACGTTCGCCGCGGCCTGGCCGAACCTGGAGCTGTGCCTCGAGATGCGGCCGGATGAGACAGAGCTCCCCCTCTCCTGGGATGGCTTCCTGGTGGAGGTGGACCGCGAGATGGTGCGCCGGGCCCTGGTCAACCTGTGCGACAACAGCTCGCTCGCCCTCAAGGAAGGAGGAGGCACCGTGACGCTCCGCCTGGACGGCACACCGCGTGACGTGGTCCTCGACGTGTCGGACGACGGTCCAGGCATCCCGGAGGAGGTTCGGCCGCGCGTCTTCGAGCCGTACGTGACGACCCGGCAGCCGGGCGAGGGGATGGGGCTCGGCCTCGCCATCGCCAAGAAGATCCTGCTCGATCACGGCGGGGATCTGGAGCTG
>DASUNJ010000359.1:0-2142 GCA_036277235.1 Thermoanaerobaculia bacterium
AGCTGCACGGGGAAAGCTTCCAGGGGCGCCTGTTCGCGCTCGAAGAGCCGGTGCGGGAGTTGGACCAGCTCCTTGTGGGGGAGATCCTCGCCTGGCAGGCCGCGGCGCACCTGGACCAGACCCAGCTTCTGAAACGCCTGCGCGACGCCGCGGCCCTGGAAGAGCGCGTGCGCCTGGCTCGCGACCTGCACGACGGCATCATTCAATCGCTCACCGTCGCGGCGCTGCGCCTGGAGGCTTTTCCTCGTCTCCTGGAGGAAGATCCGGGAGCCGCCCGCGAGGAGGTGCGGCGGCTGCAGGAGCTGCTCGCCTCCGAGCAGCGGGAGCTGCGCACGCTGGTACACGAGCTCAAGCCCTCCGGCGCCGGCCCCGTGCGCACCGCGGGGCTCGCGGCGCGTCTGGACGAGCTCTGCGAGCGGATCGAGAGCAACTGGGGCTTGCGGATGGAAGTGAAAGGGAACTTCCGCGAGGCCGTGCTTCCGGAGGCCGTGGCGCGCCAGGTCCACCGGCTCGTGCACGAGGCGGTGGTCAACGCCGCGCGCCACGCGGAGGGAGAGGCGGTCCGCGTCGCGATCAACGTGGAGAGACGGCAGGTCCGGATCGAGGTCGCGGACGACGGCCACGGCTTTCCATTCCAGGGGGAGTACGATCTGCACTCGCTTCTCGCGTCGGGCCTCGGACCCGCTAGCCTGCGGGACCGGATCGCCTCTCTCGGCGGCTCGCTCCACCTGAGCTCCTCGCAGCAAGGGAGCCATCTCGAGATGGTCGTACCCCTGACGGTTCAGGAGCCCTGAAATGGCAATCCGGCTCGTGCTCGCTGACGACCACCCCCTGATCCTGGATGCGCTCGCCAGCCTGCTCCGCAGCGCGGACGGGTTCGAGGTCGTGGCCGCCTGCGCGAGCGGGGCCGAGGCCGTGAAAGCGGTGCGCCAGCACCGGCCGGACATCCTGATTCTCGATCTGCGGATGCCGGACCAGGACGGCCTCGCCGTGCTGCGGACCCTGGCCGGCGATAGCCTGCCGACGCGGACCATCCTGCTCACGGCGACGATCGAGGAGTCCGAGATGCTCGAGGCCATGCGTCTGGGCGTGTGTGGCGTTCTGCTCAAGGAGATGGCCTCCGCAAGCGTGGCCCAGTGCGTCCGGAAGGTGCACGCCGGCGAGCGCTGGCTGGAGAAGCGTTCGGCCGCGCGCATGATCGAGAAGCTGGCCCGGCGGGACGGCGGAGCCCGTGAAGCCGCGGCCCTCCTCACCCCGCGCGAGCACGAAATCCTGACCCTGATCGGCCGCGGGCTGCGCAACAAGGAGATCGCCGCCCGCCTTTCCATCCGCGAGCAGACCGTCAAGGTCCATCTCAGCCACATCTACGCCAAGCTCGGAGTGGACGGGCGCCTCGCCCTGCTCCGCTATGCAGAGGACAAGGGGCTGCTCTAGATGATTGAAATCGTCGACCTGAGCCAGGAGATCTTTCCGGGCATGCCGGTGTTCCCCGGGCTTCCGGAGGTGGCGATCACGCTGCACGCGTCGCATGAAGAGTGGGACGGCATCGCGGACAGCGACGTGGTCTCACCCGCCGTCAACCGGCTGGAGATGGGCGAGCACACAGGCACCCACGTCGATGCCATCAGCCACATGGCGCGCCAGTACCGGGGACAGTCCATCGACACGATGCCTCTGACGATGTTCTATACGGAGGGCATCTGCCTGGACCTGTCTCACAAAGGACTGCGGGACTTGATCGAGCCGGCCGATCTGGAACGCGCCCTGTCCGAGGCGGGCCTCGAAATCAAGCAGGGGGATACGGTCCTCCTGTACACGGATCATTACCGGCGCGCATTCGGGACGGACGATTGGCACAACGGACCAGGGGTCAGCATCGAGGCAGCGCGCTGGCTGGGGCAGCAGGGGATTGCGGCTTTTGGCGTGGAAACGGCGTCGCCGGGCGTGCGGCACGTTTCCAACAAGGAAGTTCATCATGTCTGCGGGGAGCTGGGCTTCACGCATTACGAGAACATGGTCAATCTGTACCAGCTCATCGGCCGGGGACGTTTCCGTTTCATCGGCCTGCCGCTCAAGATACGGGGAGGGACCGGCTCGCCTGTGCGGGCTATTGCTGTCTTCACTTCAACTCTTTGACCTTGA
>DASUNJ010000360.1:0-2544 GCA_036277235.1 Thermoanaerobaculia bacterium
CGGCAACGGCCAGGACCTCATGCGGCAGCTCTCCGAAGAGTTCGGGCTGCGCGGCATCGCCCTCTCCGGCTACGGCATGGAGGACGACGTGCGCCGGAGCCGCGAGGCCGGCTTCGAGCGCCACCTGACCAAGCCGGTCAACCTGGAAGCTCTGGAGACGGCCATTCAGCAGGTGGCGGCCGGGAACGGGTCCGCGGGGAGCTGAGCCTGTCGCCGTCGGACCTGCTGCGCGAGCAGAACCGGGTGCTGGTGCGCCTGGCGAAGAGCGAGGCCGCGGCCTCCGGCGAGCTGGACGCGGCCCTGCGCGAGATTGCCGAGGCCGCGGCCGAGACCCTGCAGGTCGAGCGCGCCAGCATCTGGCTCTTCGACGAGCCCCGCACCCGCATCGACTGCGTGGAGCTCTACGAGCAGGGCCCCCACCGGCACTCCCGCGGGGCCATCCTCGCCGCGGCCGACTTTCCCGCCTACTTCCGGGGCTTGGAAGAAGAGCGGGCCATCGTGGCCCACGACGCCCACCGCGATCCCACGACGCGCGAGTTCTCCGCCTCCTACCTGACCCCTCTCGGCATCGGCGCCATGCTCGACGCGCCCATCCGCGTCCACGGACGCATGGCGGGCGTGGTCTGCCACGAGCACGTGGGCGGGGCGCGGGAGTGGAGCCCGGAGGAACAGGGCTTCGCCGCCTCCATCGCCGACCTCGCGGCCTTCGCCCTCGAAGCGGTCGAGACCGCCACGGAGCGCAGGCGCGTCGAGCAGGAGCTGCGGCAGGCCAAGGAGACGGCCGAGGCCGCCAACCGCGCCAAGGACCATTTTCTGGCCACCCTTTCGCACGAGCTGCGCACGCCGCTCACGCCGGTGCTCGCCCTCGCCTCGGCCCTGGCGGAGGACGAGTCCCTGCCGGAACGGGTGCGGCAGGCCCTGGCCGTGATCCGCCGCAACGTCGAGCTGGAGGCGCGGCTCATCGACGACCTGCTCGACCTGACGCGCATCTCGCGCGGCAAGCTCGAGCTCCGCCGCGAGGTCGTGGACGTCCGCCAGCTCCTCGCCCACGCCATCGAAGTCTGCTGCGGCGTCGAGCTCGCCTCCGGCCGGATCCATCTCGCCCTGGACCTCGGCGCCCGCGAGCACCGGGTGTGGGCCGATGCCCCGCGCCTGACCCAGGTGCTCTGGAACCTCCTCAACAACGCCGTCAAGTTCACCCCCCACCAAGGCGGGGAGATCGGCGAGATCCGCGTGCGCTCCTGGGACGAGGATGACGGCGGCACCCTGGCCGTCGAGGTCGCCGACAACGGCATCGGCATCGATCCCGAGCTGCTGCCGCGCATCTTCAACGCCTTCGAGCAGACCGACCGGCAGATCACGCGGCGCTTCGGCGGCCTCGGGCTGGGCCTCTCCCTGAGCCGGGCCATCGTCGCGATGCACGGCGGCAACCTGACCGCGGCGAGCGCCGGCACGAACCAGGGCTCCGAGCTCACCCTGCGCCTGCCGGCCGGCGACGTTCCCGCGTCCGCTCCCGCGCCGGCCTCGGAGCGGCTGGCCGAGGCCAAGGCCGGCTCTCCATTGAGATTGTTGCTGGTCGAGGACCATACCGATACGGCCGAGGCGATGGCAGACCTCTTGCGTGCCCTGGGGCATGAGGTTACCGTGGCGGGGTCGGTCGGATCCGCCCTGGGCGCCGCCGAGGCGCGGGGAGGGCGCTTCGACCTGGTCGTCAGCGATCTGGGGCTCCCCGATGGCAGCGGCCTCGACCTGATGCGCGAGCTTTCCGGCATTTACGGCCTGAAGGGGATTGCGCTCAGCGGTTACGGGATGGAGGAAGACGTGCTGCGCAGCCGCGAGGCGGGCTTTTCGAAACACCTGACCAAGCCGGTCGACATGCAGGCGCTCAAGGCCGCCATTCTGGCCTCCGTGAGGGATTAGGGGAGTGCCATTTGAGCAGCCCCTCGTCCTGATCGTCGATCCCGACGCGGACCGCCGGGAGCGGGTGCGCACGGCCTTGAACGGCCTTCGTGTCGATGTGGCCGAGGGTTGGTCCCCGGACCTGCGTCCGGACCTGGTGGTCGCCAACCTGCACCAGGGCGGGCTCGACCTGCTGAACGAGCGCAACGGCCTGCCCGTGGTCCTCCTGGGGGACCGCGAGGCCTGCGCCGAAGCTCTGGAAGCCGGGGCCGACGACTTCCTTTCCGATCCCTTCGATCCCCACGAGCTCTACTGCCGCGTCCGCGCCCGCCTGGAAGAGGGGCGGGCGAGGCGGCGGGCCGCCGAGCGCGAGCGCGAGCTCCTCGCCGAAGCCCAGATGGCCGCCGAGGCCCTGGAGCGCAGCCGGCGGGCCGAAGAGGCCTTGCGGGACACCGAGGAGGAGCTCAGGGCGGCCAACGAGGCCAAGGACCGTTTCCTCGCGACCTTGAGCCACGAGCTGCGCACCCCGCTGACGCCGATCCTGGCCCTGGTGTCGAGCCAGCAGGAAGACGACCGCATCCCTCCGGACCTGCGCGCCCAGCTCGTGGTGATCCGGCGCAACGTCGAGCTGGAGGCGCGCCTCAT
>DASUNJ010000361.1:0-19958 GCA_036277235.1 Thermoanaerobaculia bacterium
CAGGGCCGCATGCCGCCTCAGCTCGTAGCGCGTGCCGGCGAAGTTGCGTTTGGCTTCCCGGGCAAGGTGGCGGTATTCACGGGCCTGAGCGGGCTGCCCTTGCTGGTCGGCAATGCCAGAAAGGATTGCGTAGGTCGCCCAAATTTCGGAGACGCCTGGATCGAGCGCCTCCTTGATCGCCAGCGCTTCCTCAGCCAGTTGCCGGGCTTCATCTAGTCGCTGAGGTTGTGAACTCAGGAGGTCCGCAAGGTTGTTGAGTGTGCTCGCGGTCGAGAACACATTACGCGCTTGCCGACTCCCTTCGATCGCCTTCCGATACCAAGTCTCCGCTGCGGCGGGCTTCCCAGCTAGTTCGTTGATGCTCGCCAACTGGTTCCAGGTCCGGGCTGCTGCCACGAGATCACCGAGCCCTTCTTTGATCCGCGCTGCCCCGCGATAATGACGCTCCGCTTCGTCCCACTGTCGCGCTTCTTGAAACACCATGCCCAACTGATGCCAAACGATCGCCTCGGAGGCGGGCTCTTGAAGCTGTTGAAAGAGGATCAGGGCAGCCTGGTACCGTGCCATCGCTTCCTCCAAATTCCCTTCCTGCATCGCGAGAGTGCCAAGCTGGGCAAGCGAGACGCCTTGCCCCCGTGGATCTTCGAGCTCTTTGGTGATCTCGAGGCCCTCCTCGTACTTCTTCCTCGCCTCGGCATAACGGCCCTGGTCTCTGAGCACATCGGCCAGATCGGTCAGCTGGTTGCCGCGCTCACGTTTCACCGCATCCGAAAGCGGCAGGTGGTCCATCACGGCAAGGGCATTCTTGTGCTCTTGCTCTGCGAGGTCGGGCCGGCCGCCGGCCCTGTAGCATCGGCCCAGTTGGCCCAAAGTCGAGGCCCTTTCGAAGCTCGGCGCCTCGTGCAGGTGCCACAGCACCTCTCGAAAGACCTCTGCCGCCTCCTGAGCCCGGCCCGCCGCAAGCAACTGTACGCCCCGGTTCGACTGAGCGAGATACCACGACCGTGAGCCTACCTCTCCAGCCGCGGCCTGGGACCGAGCGGCGAGCGCCGCGAGCTCCCGTGGAAGGCCGAAAACGGATAGGAACCGGGTTACGCGGTCGGCGAAATCCACCGCATCGGGATCGGTCTCGGCTAGCGCGGCATGAACGGCGTTGAGCAGGTTGGGCAGTTCCCGGAACGCGATGGCCCGGGCCCGGTGCGGATTGCGGCGATCCTCCTGGTAGAGGTAGTTGGCCAATCCGTAGTACTGCTGCCGGTGCGCATGGCTCAACCGGCCCTGCTCGGCGGAATCCACCTGCGCCCAGAGCATGGGGGCCAGGGTCGGGTGGAAGCGGAGGAACGGCACAGTCACCCCCGGCAGGTCTTCCGGCTCCACGAGCGCCACGGCTTCCAACTGGCGGCGCAGCCCGGCCCAGTCCGCTTCCGGGATCTCGGTGATCCCGAGGATCATGTGTTCCATCGCCCCGCCCTGGAAGACGCCCAGACGTGGCAGCAGGGCCCGCGCCGCGGGATCGAGCCGGTCCAGCGAGAGCTGGAGCGAAGCGACCAGCTCGGGCAGCGTCTCGTCGCTCGCCGCCGTTCCAGCCCCTCGCAAGAGAAGCCGTTCCAGCCTTTCCCCCATCTCGGACGGGCGGCGGGTCTTCGCCTGCTCGGCGAGCACCCGGATGGAGAGCGGATGGAACTTCACCCGGGCGAAGAGGTCGATCAGCTCCTGGCGCCGCGGCGCCGGGACGGCCGGTGCGGGCGGGAGCTTCATCAGCTCTCCGAACCACTCCAGAGCGTCGTCCGGCGCTTCGCGCCGTCCCAGACCTTCGAGCTGGATGCGCCTGTGGACCCGCGTCCCCTCGACCTTGTAGGCGGCGTGCCCGAAGTCCGGTCGCCGGGTGGTGAGCAGCACCCGCGAGCCGCCCGCGACGGACCAGAGAGCTGCGGCGTCCAGCAACTCGCGCAGCGGCTCCTCGGCCAGCGTTTCCAGGTTGTCCAGGACCACCAGGGCCGGCGTGGCGGCCAGCGCTTGGCGGGCCGCTTCGGCGTCCGGCAGGCTCGCTCCGAGTACGCTGCCGATCTCGCTCACCGCCACGGCCAGAGCGTCGGCGGCCTGGATGCGCGCGTAGCCCACGAAGACCGCGGCCCGGAACATCTTGGTGCGCAGCAGCCAGCGCCCGGCCTCTTGTGCGAGGGCGGTCTTGCCCTGCCCGCCGAAACCGATGAGCGTGAGGCGCCGAGTAGGGCCGGCCAGCCAGGTCTCGATCTGCCACAGCTCCCGCCGGCGTCCATGAAAACCTGCCTCTGGCTCCGCGGGAAGATTGGTGCGAAGAGGTTGGGGAGAGGGCAGGTTGGTCGTCAGCCAGCGCAGCAGCGGCAGGTCCTCGCCGCTCTGGTAGAGGGCGGGCACGAACCAGTCCTGGAGGCTCAGCCAGACCCGGTCGGGGCCGCGCTGGACCTGATACTTCTCCGGATGATTGGCGAGATGGCGCCGGGCGTTGTCGAGCGCTTCGCCGATGCCGTGATGGCGCGCCAGGTCTTTATAGAGCTCACCGAAGAGTGCCCGGGTGGTTGTAGTGAGCACGGCGTGGGCCATAGCCAGCACCGCCGGCAGGCCGGCGGCAGCAAGGTGGGCGGCGACGCTGCCCATGGCGCGCTCGGCTGCATCGACTGCCGTGCTCCCGCCGGCTCCGGCATTCTCGGCAAGGGCCGCGGACTGGCAGGCCGAGAGCACGACCAGGGCCACCTCGTGCCGACGGAGGTTTTCTCCGAGCCGCTGAGCGGCGACGAAGTCGACCTCTCCGTCCTCGGTCTCGAACAGCAGATAGCCGGTATGGGCAGGGGACGCCGCGCCGGCCACGGGAGCCCGCAGGATCTCCTCGGCCCGCGAGATCCGGCGCTGGCGCTCACGGGCGAAACCTTCCGGCAATCCGCCGCGGGGGTCGAAGACGCCATGGCCGTCGAAGTGGAGGATATCCACCGGGGGCTTTTCGCGATCTTCCAGACGTTCCACGAGGGAGTCGAGCGTGGGCGGGCGCAGGATCTCCCAGGAGATCCGCCCCGGCGCATGCGCTTCGATGGCGTCGAGCACGGCCCCGGCGTCCGCGCGCGGATCGAGAAAGCCCGCGCCTTCTGGCCGGCTGATCACGAAGAGCAGGTGGAGGCGCTCCTTGGGCTTCACCCGGAACGGCGGCCGGCCGCCGGTGGCGCCCGCCAGCCGGCGGCGGATGCTGATGCGCGGATTCTCTTGAAAGAGATGGACGCTGCCGCGGGACGGATCGCGAAGCAGCTCCCAGGGGATGGCCAGGATCTCCGGGTGCTCGGCGCTCACGGTGAGGAGGCGGGCGCCGTCCTGCCGGTCCTGGAACCGCTGGAAGAGGCGCAGGGCCGGGCCGTGGAAGACGGCGTCGAACAGGGCCTCGCCGATCTCGGGAAGCCGCGCGGCGATCCGGGCGGCGTCGCGGTCGTCGGGATCGCCCAGCGAATGCGCGCCGTAGATCTCCAGATACCAAGCCAGGTCGCGCCGGTCCGCGGGAGTGAACGGACTCTCAAACGACAGAAGTCCGGACTCCTCGCCGTCGAGGATCACCTCGACGTGGCCTTCGTCCGAGAAGCGGAGGTTGAGCTCTCGGTCCGACTTTTTTGAGGTCAACAAGACGGAATGCTAGTTGTCGTGGCGAGTTTCTTCCTCATCTTGATGCGAATATAGAGACGAGATTGACTCGACCAAGGACTTGGGTAGTCGCACTTCGTACTGCGCTTCGTCAGTGATTCTGTGCGGTTCAATCGTGATGTGCCGAGTCGATCTTATAACGACCACATCATCTCCTGCAGCGCATGGCAGCTGAGGTGTATCCGCGGCAGGAGCTTTTGGCGGGTCGAATGTGCGCTGAGCAAAAATCTTCCCGGCTTGCTCCAGGATTGCATTGAAGACCGTGAACAGCCAGCCCCACCAGCTATCCATCACCACTCCTTGAGCAGGCGTTTGGCGCCTGCCTCTAGATAACTATACGCCAAAGCTGGAGGTTTGTTTCTGGAATCGCTCCCCGCGCCCCTGGCAACTTCCTAGCTGCAGAGAGGAGCGACTATCTCGTGCCGCCTTGGGAACTGACCGAGTTTGATGAGTACACCGCCCATCTCGGCCGCCAGGTTTCGGTAACGTTGGCCTATCCCGAGAGGCGGGGCCAGCCAACTCCCGCCAAACACGAAAAGCAGATGGAGGCGCTCCTTGGGCTTCACCCGGAACGGCGGCCGGCCGCCGGTGGCGCCCGCCAGCCGGCGGCGGATGCTGATGCGCGGATTCTCTTGAAAGAGATGGACGCCGCCGCGGGACGGATCGCGAAGCAGCTCCCAGGGGATGGCCAAGATCTCCGGGTGCTCGGCACTCACGGTGAGGAGGCGGGCGCCGTCCTGCCGGTCCTGGAACCGCTGGAAGAGGCGCAGGGCCGGGCCGTGGAAGGCGGCGTCGAACAGGGCCTCGCCGATCTCGGGAAGCCGGGCGGCGATCCGGGCGGCGGCGCGGTCGTCGGGGTCGCCCAGCGAATGCGCGCCGTAGATCTCCAGATACCAAGCCAGGTCGCGCCGGTCCGCGGGAGTGAACGGACTCCCAAACGACAGAAGTCCGGACTCCTCGCCGTCGAGGATCACCTCGACGTGGCCTTCGTCCGGAAAGCGGAGGTTGAGCTCACTGCTCATGAGGTGAGCTTACTCCGAGTCTGCCGGAACGACTCTGAAAGGCTCAGAGCCATTCTGAGCCGCCGAGAACGGCTCCGAAGATTCCAGAGCCGCTCTGAGTCTCTCGGAATGACTCTGAAAGACTCGGAGCCCTTCTGAGCCGCTGAAAACGGCTCCAAGGATTTCAGAGTCGCTCTGAGCCGTTCAGAGTCCTTCTGAGAAAGTTGCAGCCGTTTTGAGCGGCTCGGAACGGCTCTGAAGCGTTCAGCATGGCTCCGAGGGGCTCGATTCGGCTCGGAGCCATCCATGGCTCCGCCGGAGGGCTGCGAGCCACGCAATCGGCGAGGCCGTGGCTCGTTCCCGTTCGCAGGCGCGCGCCACGCGCTGGGCCTCGGCGGCGCGCGCTGGAGGCTCAGCGGCAACCGCCGGAGGGTGAGCGAAACGGTCTGAAGGTCGAGCGGCAGGCTCCCAGGGGCGAGCGGATGCCGGAAGACCCCCTCCCCAGCCCTCCCCCGCTGCGCGGGAGAGGGGGCCAGAGGGTTGAGGGTCCGACTGTGGCACAGTTATTCCGTGACGAGCCCTAAGGAGTTGAGGGACCGTCCCCAAGGACCTTGGAACGGTCTGAGAAGCTTGGGGACGGGTCTGAGGGGTCGTGGCACCGGCCCGGCCTCGAGATAGCCGGTTCCAGAGGAGCGGCACCTGGTGCTGAACATTCGCCTGACACCTGTCTGGACACCTGTCTGGTGGGAGTTCCAGCTGCGCTGGCAGCGGTAGGAGCCGCTCGGGTCGGCACTGAGCGGCGGCCCCAGGAGACCCGCTCTGCCGCTGAAGATGCCGGAGGACCTCCCCCGGACTCCCGCCGCTGCGCTCGGTTCTCCCGCAACGCGGCCGAGTCTTCCTGCTGCGCTCCGGAACACTCCCGCCATGCAGCGGAGGACTCCGGCAACGCTAAGGAGCGTTCCTGCAACGCTGCGGAAGACATTTGACACGCTTCCGCGTTCGCCGGCAACGCTGCCGTGTTTACGGGCTGCGCTGCCGCATTTGCAGGCAACGCTCCTGCAACTTCGGGCAACGCTACTGAGACTGATTGCAACGCTCCCGAAACGGATTGCAACGCTCCCGCGTTCGTGGGCAACGCTGCGGCTTTTACGGGCTGCGCTGCCGAGTATTGCGGCAACGCTACGGAAAGAACGGGAGCGTTGCCCGGAGTTTCCGCAGCGCGTCCGGAAAGCGCGGGAGCGTTGCAAACCGCCTCCAGAGGCCGCCCTTGCGTTGCAGATTCGTTGCAGCGTGGCGTCACGCGGCCCGCGGAGCGCGCGGCGGCGGAACGGGAAACCTCCGGGCGACGAGCGGGGTTGTCGGCGGCCGGCGCCGCATCCTCCGGCCTGCGTCAGGCGGTTTCGGCGCCGTTTCCCGAATCCGGGGCCGATGCCGCGGAATGCACCGGGCGGTACACCGTCGGATATCTACCGTGTCCCAGAGTCTCGGTGCGCAGCCAGCCGTCTTCCTCGAGCTCGCGCAGGATACGCAAGAGGGAGGCGCGTCGATGCGCTCGCCCATCGCCCTCTCGATGTCGTCCTTCCTCCGTTTGCGTTGCAGTTTTATTGCAACGCGAGGCAGGCTGCAACGCAAGGGCGGTTCTGTGAGGACCCTGTGCGGATCGGGCCGATGCCCGGCCAGTTCACGCTTTGACCCCTTCGGCGGAGCCCTGAAGTCGTCCTCGCCGAAGCTCGCGATCATCGACAGAAAGGAGCCCCGCCATGACCTCTCGCCCCACGTTGGCGGGCTCCCTAGCGGTTTGCGTAGATGCTCATGAGGCCGACCAGGACCGGAGCGACTTCGGGAATCACTTTCGGATCGGCCCCTACCCCGGCTCCTCGAAGAGCACACCCCCTTCCGGCAGCTACGGCATGTGGAGCTATCAGTCTTTCGGTAACTCCACGGCCTACAGGCAGAACATGGAGGCCTCGCTCGACTGGTGCCCGGGTACCTGGTGCTTCTGACCTGACCCGGCTCGAGGCGCCGTCCGCGCCGAGGGGCCAGGCGCTGATTCCCGGCACTTCTTCCGTAGTAGAATGTCGTCGGCATGCCCTCGATGGCCCACGAGATCCTCGTGGATCTCTTCAAGAACCGCCCATCGCTCGCCGCCGAGATCCTGGTCGAGGTGCTCGGCGTTTCGCTTCCGGACTACACGGAGGCCCGTATCGCCTCGGCCGACTTGACCGAGATCCAGCCCGCCGAATACCGGGCCGATGCCGTCGTCCTCCTGCTCCGCGGTGGCAGCCCCGTCCGTGTGGTCATCGTCGAGGTCCAACTGGCGGTCGACCTCCAAAAGCGCTTCAGTTGGCCAGCCTACGCAGTGGTGTCGCGTGCTGTCCACGGCTGCCCGGTTGCCCTTCTCGTCGTGGCGCCGGATCCGAACGTCGCCGAGTGGTGCGCGGAACCGATCGAGATCGGCATTCCCGGCTTCGTCCTGCGCCCGCCCGTGCTGCGCCGCACTGCCATTCCGGTGGTGACCGACCCTGGGGAAGCGGCCCGCCGGCCCGAGCTCGGGGTGCTCTCGGCGATGGCGCACGGCGAGACCGAAGAGGGAGCAACGATCGCCGCCGCAGTGCTGCCCGCGATCCGGGGACTGGACGACGACCGGTCCAGGTTCTACCACGACCTCGTGTACACTTCTTTGAATGAGGCGTCTCGCCGCGCCTTGGAGGTACTGATGAAGGGCTACGAATACCAGAGCGATTTCGCGAAGAAGTATGTCGCGCAGGGACGCACCGAGGGGCTCACCGAGGGGCTCGCCAGGGGACGCGCCGAGGAGGCAGCGCGCGCCGTGCTGATGGTGCTGCGAGCCCGCGGCGTTGCGGTGCCCGACGCCGACCGCGAGCGCATCCTGGCGCAGAAGGACCCGGAACGGTTGGAGCGCTGGCTGGAGAAGGCTGCTGTCGCCTCTTCGGTCGCCGAGGTGCTGGACGAGCCCAACTGAAAGGACCTCAGGACGGATCCAAGAAGTTTGGAGACCGTCCTCCCCGGCGCCTCATCGCACGGCTTCCAGAAAGGAAACGCCGCAGCAGGTGCCACCGGGCAGGATCGCCCTGCCGTGCGGGCACTCGGACGGATGATCCAGGAAGGTGCAGACCTGGTCCTCGAAACCGGCTGCGACCGGCATGGGAGCACCGCACTCCTCGGCCGAGTGGAGAGTGCGGTCCAGCAGAACCTCGGCGAGGCGCACCCTTCTCACCACCGCGGCCGCCCGGTCGCGGCCGGCGTCGGTGAAGGCGATCCGGCCGTCCACGTAGGTGAGCACGCCTTCGGCGAGCAGGTCCGCGACGCCCCGGCGGGCCACCGACACCCCCTCGCCGTCCTCCTCGATGCGGCGCCAGAGATCCACGAGCACGGACTGGAGCTCCACCGTACCGGAGCCGGCTGAAGCCAGGCGCCCGTGCTCCAGCCGGATCTCGCGGCCGGCGCGGGCCGCAATGGAGGGGTCGTGAGTCACCAGGACCAGCGTGTGGCCGCGCTGGTGGAGATCTCCGAGCAGGGACATGACCACGGCCTCGTTGACCGCGTCCAGGTTGCCCGTGGGCTCGTCGGCCAGGATCAGGGGCGGCTGGTTGATCAGCGCCCGGGCGATGCACACGCGCTGCTGCTCGCCGCCGGAGAGCTGGCTCGGCAGGTGGCTCATCCGCTCCCCGAGGCCGACCCGGCGCAGCGCCTCTTCGGCTTCGGCCCGATCCGTCATGCTGTGAACGTATTGGGCAAGCATGACGTTCTCCAGCGCCGTGAGGTAGGGGATCAGATGGAACTGCTGGAAGACGAGGCCGACCGTCTGCTGGCGGTAGCGGCTGAGCTCGCGGGCGGAGAGGCCGGCGAGGTCGACGCCGCCGACCCGCACCCGGCCCTCGCTCGGCCGGTCGAGCCCGGAAAGGATGTTGAGCAAAGTGGTCTTGCCCGAGCCGGACGGGCCGGTGACCGCGACCCACTCCCCCTCCCCGATCGAGAGATTGAGGTCGTCCAGGGCGCGGAGCGCGCCGAACCGGCGGTTCAACCCTTCGACTTCGACCAGGTCAGTCGCCACGGAGCACCCGCGCCGCGTCCAGCCGCTGGATCCGCCGGAGCGCCAGAAAGAGGGAGGAGCCGACCACCAGCGCGGCAACCGTCGCCGACGCCGTCGCCGACGCGGCGAAGCCGCTCCAATTGATGGACGATCCGCTTCCTGGACCGAGCAGCCGGTCGGCCAGGGCGCCGGCGGCCAGATCTCCGAGGACCTGCCCTGCCATCCCGGCCAGCACGGCCGCGGCCAGCAGCTCGGCGGCGAGGAAGCCTCCGATCCGCCGGCCCGTGTACCCGAGGGCCAGCAGCAGTCCGACCTCGGTCCGTCTCTCTCCCAGCAGGGCGGTGGTGGACGCGCCGACCGAGATCAGGGCCAGGAGGAAGGAGACGGCGCTGACGGCGAAGAGGACCATCGTGAGCCGGCGGGTGACCCGGGCGTCCGACTCGCTGACCTTGAGGAGGGGCCGCGCCTCGACCCCCTCGACCCGGGACTCGATCTCCCGCGCCACCTCGTCGAGCCGGGCGGGCTCGGCCCGCACGTCGAGCCGGCCGGATACGGCTTTCGCCGTCTGCACGCCGGGAATCTCGCTCACCCGCGCCATGGCAGCCGAAGGGAGCGTCTCTGGCCCTCCGACCTGCGGCCGGACGGTGAGATTGGGGCCGAAGGCGGCGAGGCTCGACCCCATCCGGTCGCGGCTCCGCGCGGAGAAGCCCGCCAGGGTGGAAACCGTGGCCGCGGCGACCAGCACCGCGATCAGGATCAGCGCAAGCTGCCGGAACCGGCGGCGCAGGCTGGCGAGGACGATCCGCAGGATCATCAGGCCGTGGCCCTCTTGAGGATGTCCGCCGGGTAGCGCTCCAGGGCGCGCAGCACCGGAGCCAGGCTGGAGAGCACCGCGAGCAGGAGCCCGAGCAGGGCGGCAACGGGGATGAGGAGAGGCACCCAGCCGACCTCGACGCCCAGCACGCCGCTGCCCAGCAGCCGGCCGGCCACGAGCCCGGCTGCGCCCCCGGCCAGTCCGCCCAGGAGACCGAGCAGCGCCGCCTCGCTCAGGAAGAAGAGCACCACCCGCTGCCGGGCCGCGCCGATGGCGATCATCAGCCCGGCCTCCAGCCGCCGCTCCATCACCGTGGCGGTCATGGCCGCGGTCACCCCGACCGCAGCCCCGATCAAAGCCACGCCGGCCAGGGCGATCAGAATCCCGCGCAACCGGCGGAGCACGTCCGCGGTGGCTCCGGTCACGCCGGTGAGCACGCTCGCCCGCCCCTCGGGCACGGCCTCGTTGATCTGGTGGGCGATGGAAGAGGGATAGGCCGTGCAGTACCAGGCCTCGTACTCCTCGGGAGTCATGCGCCGCGGATCGCGCGGGCTCTGGCCCTCGGGATTGGTGAGGGCGAAGACCTCGGCCCGGGTGAAGCCGGTACGGCCCGCGAGACGCTGGACCACCGGAAGCGGCGCGAACGCCTCTTCCTCTTCGGCTCCGCCGCTGGTCAGCAGGCCTGTCACCAGCAAGCTCTCGGTCCGGCCGCCGAGCGCCGTCTCGATCCGGCTTCCCGGCCGGACTCCCAGCCGCTGGGCCAGCCGCCGGCCGACCGCCACCTCGGTCTCTCCGTCCCGCGGCCAGCGGCCCTCCACCTTCAGGGTCGGACGGGTGCGGGGGAGGCCGGTACGCCAGCCGGGCTCCAGCTCGTGATCGAACCAGGTGCCCACGAGAGGTGCCACCCGGTCTCCGGTCCGGACGCGCAGGGAGTAGAGCGGCGCGAGGGCGATGACGTTGTTGCGCCAGAAGATCTTGCGCACCAGGGCGAGGCTCGGCTCGGGCAGGGTCTCGCGGCCCGGGTTCGGCGCGAGCTGGAGATTGGCCCCGTAGGAGCCCATCTCCGCCGCCAGCCGGTCGCCGGAGGCGAGCACCACCTCGGCGAGCGCGGTCGCTCCGAGCGTCCCGAGCGCCACGGCCGTCACGGCCAGCAGCTTCCTGCGGGTACCCCGGCGCAGCGACTCGGCGAGCAGGCGGACGTACATCGCTCTACTCCGCCACCCCCATGTGAACGGCGTGGGCTCCGGTGGTCTGAAAAAGGCCGGAGCCCGCGGCCAGGTCGGACGCGGCCAGAACGAGCTCATTGCCAACGACCCGGGACTTGAGCGGCACCGGGTTGCACCCGCCCGACTGGCCGATCGAGGGGGTGTAGATGGCCGAGCCGCAGTGCAGGCAGGTCACCGTCGGCCCCTCCTGGTAGTAGCCCTTCGGGCCGCAGATCAGGCAGGAGTCGAAGGCCGTGGCGATCGGCCCCTTCTCCTCGACCGGAATGGCGATGAAGCGCACGGGATTGCCTTCGACCGTCGTCTGGAACCTCTGCAGAGCCAGCCCCTGGAACGTGGAGAGCGGGATGCGCACCTGGCCGTCCGTCCCGACCTCGACCGGCGTGGCCGGCGAGAGCGAAACCGGCGGCTGGGCATAGACGAAGCCCAGACCCAGCACCGCCAGGATGACCAGACCGAGGACGGCGCCGACCGTCCGCGCCCGCGCCTGCCGCCGGTCCTGCGCCCGCTCCAGGCGAGCCGCCGCCCCCTCCTCGGCCGGCAGCGCCTCGCGCGCCTTGCCGGGGATCAGGAGCATGAGGAGAGGCAGCGCCACCACCGTGGCGATGAAGAAGAAATCGTTCTGGACCAGCGGCCCGATCGCCGCCATGGTCTCCGGCGTCGCCGGCAGCCAGCCCGCCTCGGAGAGCTCGTGGTACCCGTTGATCAGGAGCTGGATCACGAAGATCCCCAGCGCGATGCCGGTGATCTTGAAGAACCGCCCGAGATCGACCCGCACGCTCCCGCGCACGAAGAGCACGCCGAACACGATCGCGGCCGAGAGCCCGATGAGGACCCCGAGGCTCGCCATCAGCCCGCTGGTGGTCAGGGAGAGGGCGGACAGGAACAGCACCGTCTCCACCCCCTCGCGGAAGACCATCAGGAAGGTGAACAGGAAAAGACCCAGCCCCACCGACTTGCCGGAGAGAATGCGGGACAGCGACCCCTTCATCTCGCCGGAAAGCGAGTGGGAATGCCGCCACATCCAGATCATCATGCTGCCCACGATGATCGCCGAGCCGAGGTAGAGGACCCCCTCGAACGCCTCCTCGTTGACCGCCCACCTGTAGAGCAGCCACGCGCCGGCCAGGCTCGCCAAGGCGGCGGTCCCGATCCCCGCCCAGACCGCACCGAGATGGCGCTCGTATCCCTCGCGGCGGAGGAAGGCCACGATGATCCCCACCACCAGGGCGGCCTCGACCCCCTCGCGCAATGTCACGACCAACGCTTCAAACACGAGCGGCTCCTTCCTTCACAGCTCCTACCGATTGGAGAACCGGCTGCGCTCCCGCGCAGTCGTTGCAGAGCCCGCTGATCTGGAGCGTGTGGCGCGAGGCCTGGAAGCCGTGCGCCCGGCAGATCTCCGCCTGGAGAGCGACGATGCCGGGGCTCACGAACTCCACCACCCGGCCGCAGACGGTGCAGACCAGGTGGTCGTGATGCTGGCCGCCATGGACGTGCTCGTAGAGGAACCGGTCGCGCCCCAGGCGCTGCTTGCGGACCAGGCCGCAGTCCACGAGCAGGTCCAGGTTGCGGTACACCGTGGCGCGGGAAATCTTCAGGCCGCGGGTCTTCATGGCCGCGAGCAGCTCTTCCGCGTCGATGTGCTTGTGCTGCGCGAAGATCTCATCGAACAGCGCGAGCCGCTCCTGGGTGACACGGAGGCCCCGAGTGCGCAAGAATTGGAGGAAGCGGTCGCGCTCGCGGGTGTCGGGCATGGTAGCTTTGAATCTTTGTTGAGAATCAGTCTCAAATTTCAGGAATCATTCTGGACCGTCCTGGTCCGCTTTGTCAACGAGGCTGGTGCTAGACTCGCGGAGCTGCCTGCGAACAGGTACGGAAGATGCACTGTTTTCCGTGCTTGAAGGGAGCTGGCCGTATGAGCGTACCCGAAAGATATCCTCAACCCCTGGAAAGCTCACCGCCGAGGGAGGACGCGCCTCCGCAGCCGGGTCCTGTTGCGGTCCCACCCATCGCGGAAGAGCCCCACGTCCGCCGCCGGAGGCTGCGCCGGCCGCTGCCGCTCTGGTTGCGGATCCTGGTGCTGCTGGTCGGCTGGATCGTGCTGCTGGTGGGAGTGGCGGGCCTGGTGCTGCCCGGCATCCAGGGGATCGCCACGATCGCGATCGGGGCGGCGATCCTCTCCGTGGCGAGCGAGCTCGCCTACGAATGGCTGCGCAAGAGCCTCAGGCGGTGGCCGAAGGTCTGGGACCGGGTGGAGGGTTTCCGCGACCGCATCTACGACAAGCTGCAGGACTTGGTGCACCGGCGGAAGTAAAGGACCAAAAGGACTTAAAGGACACAAAGGACGTAAAGGACGAGAAGCTCACTCCCCCGTCCTTTGGGTCCTTTTCGTCCCTTTGGTCCTTTTGGTCCTTTTCCCTACCGCTGCTCGATGGGCACGAACGGCCGCTGCGGCTCGCCGGTGTAGATCTGGCGCGGGCGGTTGATCCGCGTGCTCGGGTCCTCCCGCATCTCCCGCCAGTGGGCGATCCAGCCGGGCATGCGGCCGAGGGCGAACAGCACGGTGAACATGTTGGTGGGGATGCCCATCGCGCGGTAGATGATCCCGCTGTAGAAGTCCACGTTCGGGTAGAGCTTGCGCGAGATGAAGAAGTCGTCGTGCAGCGCGACCTCCTCCAGGCGCTTGGCGATCTCCATGAGCGGATCGTCGATCCCCAGCTCGTCCAGCACGTCGTCGGCCATCTTCTTGAGGATGCGCGCCCGCGGGTCGAAGTTCTTGTACACCCGGTGGCCGAACCCCATCAGGCGGAAGCCGGAGGCCTTGTCCTTGGCCATGTCGACGTACTTCTTGTAATCGCCCTTGTCGTCGCGGATGTTTTCCAGCATCTCGATGACGGCCTGGTTGGCGCCGCCGTGGAGCGGACCCCAGAGGGCGCAGATGCCTGCCGAGACCGAGGCGAACAGGTTCGCCTGGCTGCTACCCACCATGCGCACCGTCGAGGTGCTGCAGTTCTGCTCGTGATCGGCGTGCAGGATGAGCAGCAGGTCGAGAGCGCGCTCGAACACCGGCCGGAACTTGTAGGGCTCCGCCGGCACCGCGTGCATCATGTAGAGGAAGTTCGCGCAGTAGGAGAGGTCGTTGCGCGGGTAGATGAACGGCTGCCCCACGTTCTTTTTGTAGGAGAACGCGGCGACCGTCGCCGCCTTGGCGAGCAGCCGGGCGATGTTGAGGTCGACGTCGGCCTCGCCCGGATAGTAGGCCGAGAGCGACGACACCATGGAGGACAGCATGGCCATGGGGTGCGCGCTCGCCGGGAAGCCCTCGTAAAACTTCTTCATGTCCTCGTGCAGCAGCGTGTGATACGTCAGCCGCTGCTCGAACTTCGCGAGCTCCTGCTGATCGGGCAGCTTGCCGTAGATCAGGAGGTAGCAGACCTCGGAGAACCGGGCCTGGCCCGCCAGCTCCTCGATGGGATAGCCGCGGTAGCGCAGGATGCCCGTTTCGCCGTCGATGAACGTGATGGAGCTCTCGCAGGCGCCGGTGTTGCCGTAGCCGGGATCGAGAGTGATGGCCCCGGTCTTGGCCCGGAGCTGCGAGATGTCGATGCCCGTCTCCCCCTCGCTGCCCACCACGACGGGCAGCTCGATCTCCTTGCCGTCCAGGACCAGCCGGGCAGTATCACCCGAAGCCGGGGGAGCCGGAGCGGCGGGAGGAGGGGATTCCACGACCGCGGAGGCCGTGGCGTCAGTCGTCTGCTGAGACATTTCGGGTCTCCCTAAGAGGTCGTCCCAGGCCGCGAAAGGACCTGTGGCGCCGCGGCGATTGTATCAAAGCTCCCTGAGCGCCGTGGCGACCGGCATGCGCGCCGCCCGGATGGCCGGGAAGAGACCGCCGATCAACCCGATGACCAGTGCGAACACCGTGCCCAGCGCGACCAGCGGCGGGGTCACCGCGAACTGGAACGCCACCTGGCTGAAGGAAGACCAGTTCATCGTCGCCGTGCGGAAGCCGTTGAAGCCGAGGTAGGCCACGGCCGCGCCCAGCGCTCCGCCCACCAGGGCGAGGAACAGCGCCTCGGCCAGGATCGAGACGACCACCGGGCCGGCTCCGAAGCCGAGCGCCCGCAGCGTCGCCACCTCGCGGGTGCGCGTCGCCACCGCGGAGTACATGGTGTTGAGCGCGCCGAACGTGGCGCCGATCGCCATCACCAGCCCGATGAAGAAGCCGAGCCCGGTGATGATGCCGTGCAGGGTCCGCGACTGCGCCTCGTAATACTCCGACTCCCGGATCACCTTCACGTCGAGCCGCGGATCGGTGGTCAGGTTGTCCTTGAAGCCGTCGAAGGCCTGCGCCGACTCGAGCTTCGCGTACACCGCCTGGAACGTGCTGCCGCGCCGGTAGGCCGGCTGCAGAACCCCGACGTCGCACCAGATCTCCGATTCGGCCAGGCCGCCGCCCGCCTCGAAGATCCCCACCACCGTCCATTCGACGCCGCCCCAGCGTTTCTTGTTCCCCACCTCCAGGCCGGCGAACTCGGACGCCGCGGACTCGCCCACGATGATCTCGTTGCGGCCCGGCTGGAACTGGCGGCCTTCGACGATCTCGATCTCGTCGCGGACCTGGAACGCCGCGGGCTGGACTCCCCGCAGCGGTACGTTGGCATCCGTCCCGGTCGAGCGCTTGGGCACGTCCACCACCACGTAGAGCTCGGCCGAGGCGACCGGCCCCTGCGGCCCGCGCAACACGCCCGGCGCCTCGGCGACGATCCGCGTGTGGTCCCGGAGGAGGCCGCTCGTCATCTCGCTGTCGCTGCCGCTGCGCAGCACCAGGGCGGTGTCGTCCGATCCCGACGAGACCAGGGCGCGGCGGAAGCCTTCGCCGATGGAGAGCACGACGATCAGCACGCCCACGACGCCCATGACGCCGAAGATCGTGGCCAGGGAGGAGCCGAGGCGCTGGCCGACGGTCCGCAGACCGAGCCAGGTCACCGTGGCCACCTGAGAGAACCAGTTGAACATGGTCAGACCCTCCTCAGCGCGTCGACGATGCGCAGCCGCATGGCTTGCATGGCGGGCAGGGCGCCCGTGGCAAGCCCGAACAGGATCGCGATCGCGGCCCCCAGGGCCGCATCCTTCGCGGGCAGGAAGAAGACCGGGAGCTGGCCGCCGGTCGGATCGCCCACGGCCGTGATGAGCGCCCACGCCAGGCCCAGCCCCAGCGCGCCGCCGAGCAGCGCGAGCAGGCAGGACTCCGCGAGGACGAACCCCAGCACCTGGCCATGGGAGAAGCCCAGCGTCTTCAGCACCGCCAGCTCGCTCGTGCGCTCGCGGACCGACTGCGCCATGGTGTTGCCCACGATCATCAGCAGCATGAAGAAGGCCACGGCGATGATGCTGGTGAGGATGAGCCCGATGTTGCCCACCTGATTCGCAAACGACTGCGCGAGCGCCTTCTCGGACTGCGTCTTGGTCTCCGCCGGCGAGTTGGCGAACATGGCGTCGATCTTCTTCGAGATCTCCGCGGTCTGCGCCGGATCCGCGATCCGGATCACGTACCAGCCGACGATCCCCAGGTTCCCGCTGCGCGCCGCCTGGTTCAGGTAGTCGTAGTGGAAGTAGAAGCCGGAGGTGTCGACCTCCTTGTCCCGCCCGGTGTAGATGCCGTGGATCGTGAACTCCCAGAGCGGCGATCCGTCCTGCTTGCGGAAGATCGTCCCCTGGATCGGGACCCGGTCGCCGATCTTCCAGCCGAACCGGTCCGCCGTCGTCTTGCCGACGATGGCGCCGGTCTGGTCTGCCTTCCAGGCCGCCATCTGGTCCGCGGGCACGACGAACTCGCGGTAGAGGTCGAACATCGTGTCCGTTTCCACCGCCATCTGGGGGAAGAAGTTCTTCGGATCCTGATAGATGCCGCCGAACCAGTTGAGATGCGTCACGGCCTCCACGCCCGGCACGCTCGCGATCCGCTCCTTGTAGGAGATCGGCAGCGGCATGATGATCGCCGTCTTGTGGATCACCGACAGCCGGTCGGCGCCGACCACGTTCACCCCCATGCTGAAGGCGACGCGGATCGCGGCGAGGTAGCCGAACAGGAAGAACGCGGCGAAGATCGACAGGATCGTGAAGGTCGTGCGGACCTTGCGCCGCTTCAGGTTGCTCCAGATCAGCGGGAAGAACTTCATGCCGCCGCCTCCTGGGTGAGCGCGCCCTTGTCGAGGTGGAGCGTGCGCTTGGCCCGCGCCGCGGCGTGCGGGTCGTGGGTGACCATGACGACCGTCTTGCCGTGCTCGCGGTTGAGCGCCTGGAGGAGGTCCAGGATCTCGTCGCCGGACCGCCGGTCGAGGTCGCCGGTGGGCTCGTCGCAGAGCAGCAGGGTCGGATCGGTGACGATGGCGCGCGCGATGCCCACGCGCTGCTCCTGGCCGCCCGAGAGCTGGCGCGGGAAGTGCCCCGACCGATCCGCGAGCCCCACCATCGCCAGGGCCGTGGTCACGTGCTTCCGGCGCTCCGCCTTGGACAGATGGGTCAGGAGCAGCGGCAGCTCCACGTTGCGCTCCGCGGTCAGCACCGGCAGCAGGTTGTAGAACTGGAACACGAACCCGATGTGGCGCGCCCGCCACTGCGCGAGCCTGCCCTCGGACAACCGGTCGATCGGCTCGCCGGCCACGATCACCGAGCCCGACGTCGGCTTGTCGAGCCCGCCGATCAGATTGAGCAGCGTGCTCTTGCCCGACCCCGAAGGGCCCATCAGGGCCAGGAAGTCCCCCTTGGGGACCTCCAGGCTCAGGCCGCTCAGGATGTCGAGCCGCTCTTCGCCGCGGTGATAAACCTTGTGAACGTCCCTGACCTGCACCAAAGCATCCGACATGTCATGCCTCCTCGTGAGATCCGGAACCGGATCAGGACTCCTTGCGTATCTTGACCTTGTGACCTTCCGCGAGCTGCTCGGGACCTTCGACCACGACCTGCTCGCCGCCGGAGAGGCCGGACTCCACCGCCACCTCCTCGCCCGACGCCGGACCGGTCCTGATCGCCCGGCGCTCCACGTGATCGCCCTGGACGACGAAGACGTGCGGCGTCCCCCCGCCCTGGCGGACGGCCGCCCGGGGAATCAGCACCCGCGGCTTTGCCTCCGCTGCCGCCTGCTCGCCCTCCCGCTCCTCGCTCAGGAACGAGACCTTGACCCCCATGTCCGGCAGGATGCGCCGGTCGAGCTGATCGAAAGCGAGCCGGACCTTGACCGTCGCCTTCTGGCGGTCGGCCGCCGGAACGGTCGTGATCACCCGGGCGGGAATCTCCCAGTCGGGATAGGCGTCCAGCACGGCCACCGCCCGCTGGCCGTCGCGCACGCGGTTGATGTAGGCCTCGTTGACGTCGACCTCGACCTCCAGCGACTTCATGTCCACCAGCGTGCAGATGCCGGTACGGGTGAAGCCGCCGCCGGCCGACACCGGGGAGATCATCTCGCCGGGCTGCGCGTCCTTGGAGATGGCCACGCCCGAGAAGGGGGCGCGGATGACCGCGTCCTCCAGGCTCTGGCGGTAGAGCGCAACCTGCCGCCGGGCCACCTCGACGTCCTGGCGCTGGACCTCCAGGCGGGCGGCGAGCGAGTCGACCTCGGCGTCGGCCGTGTCAGCCTGGGCCTGGGTGGTGATCCCCTTCTCGCGGAGGTCGCGCATGCGCCTCTGGTTGAGCCGCGCCTCGCGCAGGCGGACCTCGATCTCCTGGAGCGCGCGCTGCGACGAGGAGGTCTGGGCCTCGGACAGGGCGAGCTGCTTGCGCGCCGTCACGTCGTCCAGCCGCGCGAGGACCTGACCCTCGCGGACCGCCATCCCCTCCTCCACCAGGATCTCGGTCACCTTGCCCGTGATCTTGGAAGAGACCGTGGCCTGACGCCGCGCCGTGACGTATCCGGACGCGTCGAGCACGGCGCCGGCCGCCGCCCCGGACGAGACCGCGCGGGCGGTCGCGGTGCGCACCTCGACCGCGCTCGGCAGCCTGAGCCAGGCCCAGGCGCCGCCCGCCACGGCGAGCAGCACCACCGCCAGAGAAAGCCAGAGCTTCCAACCGGGACCTCGGCGGTTCTCCATCCCGCTGCGATCGATGCGCAGCCCTTCGAGAGAGGGTTTTTCGGAAGTCATTGTCCGTCCTTGCTGAGCCGCGTCAACACAATGGATACTACGTCGCGGTGCGGCAAAAGTTTTGCCCGGCGCGTAGCGTTCAAGCTTTGAATTCTACCAGAGTTTACGCCTCATATACGGCGCAGGCCGTATCGTTCTCCCAGACTTCGACCCGGACGGCGCGGACGCGCTCCTGGTCGGCCAGCCGGCGGGTGACCTCCGCGAACACATACTCGCTGAAGAGCTCGGCCGTGGTGTTGCGCTCGTCGAACGGGGGGATGTCGTTGATCACCCGGTGGTCGAACGGTCCGAGGATCTCCTGCATCATCTCCTTGAGATCCGCGAAGTCGAGGACCATGCCCAGCTCGTCCAGCCGCTCCGCCCGCAGGTGGACCCGCACCCGGTAGTTGTGGCCGTGCAGGTTCTGGCACCCGCGCGTGTGCCCCCGGATGGCATGAGCGGCGGAGAACGTGAAGTCCTTGAAGATCGTGTGCATGGGTCAGCCGTTGGGCAGCCCCGGCTTGGTCCGCAACCGGTTGGCCTGCTCCCTCAGCCTGTCCGCCTCCTCGATCAACGCCTTCCGCTCCTGCTCGCCGGCGGCCAGCTTCGCCTTTTCCCGGAGCAGCCCGCTCTTGCCGGCGATCGACCAGTAATCGTCCTTCTTCAACTCCATCGCCCGGGTCAGGGCCTGGATCCCGGCGTCGAGGATCTCGGCCCGGATTTCCTCATCCTGCTCCTGCGCCGCCCGGTCCCGGGCGGCCTCCCCAAAGCTGGAGAGGAGCTCGTGCTCGGGGTTGTCGAGAGTCCGGGCCTCCTCCCACGCCTCGAGCACACGGTCCAGTCCCAAGAGGACGTACGACCGGGCAAGGCGGCTCTCCGGCGAGGCGGGCCTGTCATCCAGGAAGTCCAGGGCCCTCTCGTAGCTCATGCCGCGCACGCGCTCCCCGAACTCGGGATTGTCCTTCATGAACTGCCCGAACCGGGGGCCGAAGTTGAAATCGGTCGCGAGCTGGAAGTTCACCGTCAGGTTGTAGTAGACCGGGACCGGCCGGCCGTCCAGGGTGGCAGGCTTGAACTTCCAGG
>DASUNJ010000362.1:0-10450 GCA_036277235.1 Thermoanaerobaculia bacterium
GACCGTCCGATACGGTATTGCCCGCCGCGATGAGGACGATGCGGTTGCCGGCGTGGATCACGTCGGACTGCGGGAAGAAGTTGACGCCCACCCGCTGGGTCAGACCGGCAACGCTGGCCTGCCCCGCTGCCAGGCTCTGGACGTGATTCAGGCTGATCGCCGCGTAGTTGATGGCGCGATCGCCGTCGGGCGTCCGCTCGGCAAGGGTGAGGATCAGGCTGGCCCGGTCGCCCGAGGCCGTCACGTCCGCCTCGAAGCGGGGGAGGCCGGAGATGTGGAGGTCCGCCGTCAGCGGCTCGGACACGAATACGAAGCGGTCCGGGCCGAGCGGCGTGACGGGAGGCATCAAGGCGTTGTAATCGTAGTAGGTGGCTGAGCCGGCAGCCGTCTGGCTCTGAAGGGTGCCGTCCTGCCGCGGGTGAAGGATCCGCTTCGCCGGGTTCTGCGGCGGCCAGATGGATTCATGGCGCCACCGGTTGTCGTCGTCCTCGATCTGGACGCGGGGCGCGGCGAGGATGCCGGTGTCCTTGTTTTTGAGGAACTTGTCGAACCAGGCGGTGAGCACGATCCACCAGTCCTCGCGGTATGGGTAGGCGTGGTCCCACTGGCCGAGCCAGATCTTGTAGGGGACGTCGGAGATCGCCTCGTGGAGCCAGTCCTCCATCATGTGGGGTTTCACGTTCCAGTCCTGCAGGCCGTGGACGTAGAAGATCGAGGCCCGCGGGCGGGGAGACGAGGCGCGCAGCTCGGCCAGGAAGTCGCGGAGCTGCCAGTAGCCATCCTTGTTGCCGTCCACTGCCGAGGAGGCGCCGCCCTCCTGCACCCAGACCTGCTCGGCGCAGACCTCGCCGACGATCGCGCCGGGCACGCTCACCGGGTCGCGGAGCTGGTTGCCGCCGTTCAGGCCCACCGGGCTCAGGCCCACCATGCCCCAGTAGTACGTGTTGAAGGCGTACCCCTGCGCGTTGATGTGGACGCCATTGACGAAGTTGTACTTGTAGAGGTCGGAGATGCCGCTGATCGGGACGATGGTCTTGAGCTCGGCCGGTGCCTCGACCCAGACGTCCTGCGGGGTGGTGCCGGGATAGCTCACGCCCATCATGCCGACGCGGCCATTGGCCCAGCCCTGGTGCGCCAGGTGGCGGATGACGTTCGCCGTGTCCTTGGCCTCGTCCGGACCGCCCATGGAGAAGCAGCCCTCGGAGTTGCCCGTGCCGCGGACCGAGGAGATGGCGACCGCGTAGCCGCGGGGCACGAAGCGTGCGGCCACGTTGCGGAAGTTGCCCGCCAGCAGGTTCTCCGGCTCATAGGGCGAGCCACCGCCGTAATAGGGAGTCACCTCCAGCACGACCGGCACCGGGTCGGCGATGTTCGGCCGGAGCAGCCAGGTGTCGAGCAGCGTGCCGTCGGGAGCGGGGATGCTGAGGTGCTCCAGGGTGGAATTTTCGACGGTCACTCCTGGGATCGGCTCGGAAACGTCGTGCAGATAGGAGAGCAGGCCGCCACCCTGGGCGGCGAACTCGAGCGTGGCCGACCCCTTGTAGGTGGCCGACACGACCGTATAGGGGGTCGCGACGACGTAATAGCTGCCCGAGGCTTTGTCGATGAGCGCGGCCTCGGTGCCCGCCTCGGTCGCCGCGCTCGTGACCTGCGCGCCCTTGGTGCCGTCCGCGTTGCGGCGGTAGATGTAGAGGTCGACGTCCTCGGGGCCGGAGACCTGGACCCGGACGCCGCCCGACTTGTCCTGCCAGAACGCGGGGTCGAGGTCCACGTGCAGGGTGTGGACGTCGCAGGCCAGGGGTCCGGACGTCATCGGTGCCGCGGCCGGATGTCCAAAGAGGTCGAAGCACCCCTGGACGTTGCCCGCGTTGGTGGCGGCGGTGAAGGTCGCACCCTGGTACTCGAGGGTGGAAGCGGTCTCGCTGACGTGCCCTTCGGTCGGAGTGGAGCCGAATGCGGGGACCGCGAGCAGGGCGAAAGCAATGACTGCCAACTTCGGGAAGCTGACGATGTGGTAGTGGATGGACATGGTCCTCTCATCCTCCTTGCTGGTAGTGTCACTACTAGCAAAACGGAGGCCAAGAGGTCGGCTTCAAAGGATCAGTGTGCAGCCGTCGTTGCCGGGCTTGGGGTAGTAGTGGGCTTCGTATCTCCAGTCGTCCTGAAGATCGGAATCGTCCCAGACCTCATTCTCGTCGCTCCGGTAGTTGAAGTGGAGGCGGACGTCGCGTTGGGATCTGAGGATGCGGGCGATGGTCTCCTGGTGAGGGTGATGGTAGCGGCTGCCATTGGTGGAGAAGAGGAAATTCTCGCAACGGACGAGGTCCAGGAGGCCGGGGCTGGTGTTGCCTCGACCGCCGTGGTGGGAGACTTTGAAGGCGTCGAGCCGCAGCCGCTCCTGGCCGCGTTGCCGGAGGAGCCGGGCGACCGTGGTCTCCAGGAGTGGGGCGAAGGCATCGCCAGCGAGGAGGAGGGCTTTGCCTTCGTATTCGGCCAGCAACGCGATGCTGCTGCCGTTCGCCTTTCCGGTGTCCGGTTTGTAGGGCATCTCGGCGAGCGCTTCTACATCGATCCTCGCGGGTCCGAGGGCGTCGGGTTGGAGATCGGGCCGTTCCTCCAATCGGTCGAGCGCCGTGCCTGGTTCGAGCTCCAGGCGCTCCAGCTCCTCGTCCCAGACTTTCCGCAGATCGGCGAGGCGCTCCCAGGTGGGGGAGAGAAGAGTCAGCTTCATGCCATCCGGAAGCTCGACAGCCGGCAACGGCCCGTCGTCGGGCACCATGATGGCCCTACCGTTCCATCGCCAGTTCCACGAGAAGCCTCTTCCTGCAATCAGCTCCGAGAAGATCTGCCCCTGGAGGACGCCGAGCACGTCCGGAGGGAACGGAAGGTGGTCGCGGCCGTTGAACCAGACCTCTCTGAAGCGGTCCGGCCCGAATTCCTGGAGGAGGGGGATGGCGCCCGCGATGTGGTCGGCGTCGATGTGGGTCATCACGAACAACTCGAAGGCGATGTCCGGCCGGCCGCGGAGGCGCTCGGCCACCGCGCGGTAGCCGGTCTTCAACCCGCAGTCCACGAGGATGCGGCGGGGGTGCCCGGGATCGCCGTACTCGATCCACAGGCAGTCACCGTAGCGGGCGGGGAGCATGTCGATGGAGAGCATTATCCTTCCTTGTCAGGATCCAATCCGCGTCGCCGTAGGCCGTCAGGCCGAGGGCCATGGGGGTCTCCGTTTCCAGCAGCTTGCGGCGCAGGCGCACCATGACCTCTCCAAAGGTGCTGTTTCCCTCCCGGGCCTCCTCGTCCAGCAGCTCGACAAGGCGCTCGGCGGCGGGGGAGGCGTGGCGGCCCAGGATGGTGGCGATGGTGCTCACCACAACCGCGGCACCCCTGTCACGGAAGCGGATGACGAGGTTGTCGAAGGCGATCCGGGCCAGGTTCGTCTCGCAGCCCAGGAGCAGGACGATGGGCGAGAGAGAGCCGTCGACGCTGACGTGCTCCTCCCGGACGAGCTCGGACTGCAGGCGGTCGCCCTCGCCAATCTCCAGGAAATCATCGCCCCGGATCTGCTCGTGGTGAGGGAGGAGGACGAGCAGGGACGGGCGGTCCGAGGCAACATGCGCGATCCACTCCGGCCAGGAACGCACCCGCGCCGCGGAGCCCCGGCGCGCGAGAGCCTGATGAAGGTGCTCGACCGCATCCTTCTTCACCTCGGAGGCCTTGTCGCTCGCCGCGAGCAGGGCGCGGCCCGCTAGAGGAAGCGGGGTGCGCGCCATCGGCTCCGGCTGGAGGCGGAAGCCGTTGATCTCCTGGTGCTCCGGCTTGTGAGCGTGGCGTTCGATGATCCGGCTCAGGCCCCAGAACCCAAGGGGACAGACGTGCCGGCGCTTGTCCGCCGGGCAGCCGCCGGGGCACTCGCCGGCCTGAAGGGCCGCCAGGGCGTTCGGGCAGAGCTCGGCCCCCTCATCCGGCGGATCGAAGCGGTAGAGCATCTCGACGGGAAAGAACGAGTCGGCCCTGGCGGAGGTCAGGTGGATGCGCTTGGCGCCGGCCAGAACCAGCAGGGACGTGTGGCGGCAGAGGTGATCGTGCAGGGCGCCGCCCTTCTGGGCCAGGTTGCGCAGCAGCTCCACGGTCCCGGGGCTGGAAAGGTTGGTGAACCGCTCCGGCTTGTCAGCGATCTCGGAGATCCGGTCCCTCAGATATTCGGTCAGCCGGGTGACCGCACCCTCATTGAGGGAGATCACCGCGGCCTGGGCTCCCGCGGCGGCGGTCAACCGGGGAATGCCCTCGTCGTCGTGGTTGAGCACCAGCGCGGCGTCGAACTCGGTCCGGCCCGAGAGGCTCTGGAGACGGGTGCGCGGCGTGGCGTCCAGGGTGAAGCTCCAGCGGCCTCCGACCGCCGCGCGGAGGAGGCCGGTCTGGAGCACGCGGTTGGCGTGGAGCACGGTGACGCGGGCCGCGATCCTCTCCAGCCCGGCCGGGATCTCGAACGGGAACGAGACCTCCCGGCTGTTCCCCATCGGAGGCAGCCGCAGGGGCCGGACCTGGGGAGCGGGGCTCACCAGCGGCTCCCAGAAGATCACGGTCAGCAGGTGGCCTTTGCGCGGGGGAGGCTCCTCGGGAGTGGGGAAGGGCCGCTCGACGGAGACCCAGCGCGCATGGGACCGCCCGATCCGGATGGCGGCCTCGTACGATCCCTCTCCGCGCAGCGTCTCCACGTCTCCCGATCCACTCCGGAGCCGCGCCTGGAGCCAGCGCGACGGCGCCTGCATCGGGCGCTCCAACACATTGTCAGCCGGGTAGGATTGGCTCCCCTTCGTGTGCTGATCCCCGCCGCTGGCCAGCTCCTCCACCCCGACGCTATAGCTCCCCTCCGCCGGCGATTTCCGCTGCCCCCGGGTCGGCGGCTCCCAACTCTCCACGGCGGCGGCTCCGACCTCCGGCCGGGATAGCTGCTTCAGGATCCAGAGGGGATCCACCACGCTGGCCTCGATCTCGATTCGGAAGCTTTCCTCGCCGGCGAAATCCCGGAAGGAGCGCCAAGCCTCCAAGAGAAGCCGGGCGTCGAGCCGCGGCGGAAGCTGGGGCAGGCGCCAGGGAAGGACTCCCTCGGGAGTCCGGAAGAGCCAGAGGCGGGAACCGAGGAGACCCGGCTTCAAGTCGACGTCCCGCGGGGGCTTCCAGTGCCAGAGCGCCCCCGCCGCGGCCAGCGCGCATGCGAAGTCCGTGTCGGACAGCTCGGCTCCCCAATCTCCAAAACGCTTTCTCATCGCTCTCTGCAATATAGCGCCAACCAGGGCATGGTAGATTTCCCAAGTAAACCCCAGGAGGTCTCCGATGTCCGTTCGAACAGGTGTGTCGATCCGGCTGGGTCTGTTTCTCCTCTGTCTGGCGGCAGCAGCCGTCTCTTTGGCCCAACCTCCGAAGCGGCCTTCGCGGGAGAACTATCCGCATGGCGGCCATGACGAGTTCCGCCTGCGACGCGCGCCGGTGGGGAAGCACGCCATCCCCGTGGACCTCTATTTCGAGGCCATGCGGCGCATGCGGGTCATGCGCGGCCATTCGCTGCGCATCCGCGACTTCCTGCCGTCCCGCGAGGAGCTGGCCGGGCGCGGGATCTCGTACGCCGCGGCGGATGAGTCGCTCGGCGCCTGGTCGCCCCTGGGACCGGGCAATGTCGGCGGACGCACCCGCGCCCTGATCGTCGATCCCAGGTCGCCCAAGACCCTGTTCGCGGGCGGGGTGGCCGGCGGTGTCTGGAAAACCACCGACGGCGGCCTCTCGTGGGCTCCGCTGGACGACCTCGCGCCCAACCTCGCGATCGGATCCCTGGCTATGGACCCGTCCAATTCGAACATTGTTTATGCGGGCACCGGCGAGGGCTTTTTCAACGAGGACGCGGTGCGCGGGGCCGGCATCTTCAAGACCACGGACGGCGGCCTCACCTGGAAGCGGCTCGATTCGACCGACAACCCGTTCTTCTTCTATGTCAACGACATCGTGGTGAGCTCGAAGGACCCGCGCCGGGTCTATGCCGCCACCCGGACGGGCGTCTGGCGCTCCAAGGACCGCGGGCGCACCTGGTCGCGCGTGCTCTCGCCCAAGGTCTACGGCGGCTGTCTCGACCTCGCGATCCGGACCGACAGGAAGTCCGATCACCTGCTCGCCTCGTGCGGCACCCGCAAGGGGACGTCCGCGGTCTGGGCCAACGATGCGGCCGAGCGCCGCGGCGGATGGGAGAAGGTGCTCTCCGAGCCCGACATGGGGCGCACCACCCTCGCCATAGCCCCTTCAGACCAGGATGTCGTCTACGCCCTGGCCTCGACCAACGTCTCCGGCAGTCTTTTCTGGGGGCTCCATGCCGTCTTCCGCTCGGACAATGGCGGCAGGGCCTGGTCCGCGCAGGTCCGCAACACGGACCCCAACAAGCTGAGCCGGCTCCTGCTCACCAACGCCTACTTCGCGCTGACCGAGTGCAGCGGCGAGTTCGTCGGCTACTACAACCAGGGGTGGTACGACAACGCGATCGCGGTCGACCCCGTGAATCCCGACCGCGTCTGGGCCGGGGGCATCGATCTCTTCCGCTCGGACGACGCGGGCAAGAGCTGGGGCCTGATGTCCTATTGGTGGGGCGACACGAAAGGCTATGTCCACGCCGACCAGCACGCCCTGGTCTTTCATCCGCAGTACGACGGCTCCACCAACAAGACGCTTTTCGTGGCCAACGACGGCGGGCTCTTCACGACCCAGGACGCCCTCGCTTCGCCGGTGACGAGCGCCGCCGCCGTGTGTACGCCGGAGGCCTCGCAGTCCGAGTGGGAAAACCTCAACAACGGGTTCGGGGTGACCCAGTTCTACCACGGCCTGCCCTATCCCGACGGCGCCACGTACTTCGGCGGTTCCCAGGATACCGGCGTGGTGCGCGGTAGTGACAACCCAGATGCCTGGAATGTCCTGGTGCCCGGAGATGCCGGCTATGTGGCGGTGAGCCCGGACGACACCGACGTCATCTACGCCAGCCTCACCAACCTGTCGATCTACAAGTCCACGGACGGCTGGGAGAACTACGCCGACGCCACGAGCGGCATCGATCCGGCGGACAAGTTCCTCTTCGTCACGCCCTTCGTCCTGGACCCTTCGGACCCGAAGCGGCTCTGGACCGGCGGTGCCCACATGTGGCGCACGAACGACGCGGCGGGCAGTTGGAGCAAGGCCAGCGATCAGCTCACCGGCTCCGTGAGCACCCTCGCGGTCGCGCCGTCAGATCCCGACCGGGTGCTCGCCGGCACGGACCAGGGCTACATCCACCGAACCTCTTCCGCTCGGACGTCGACGGCGGACACGGACTGGCCTGCGGCGCAGCCGCGCAAGGGCTTCGTCTCGTCCGTGGCGTTCGATCCCAGCGACCCGAGCGTCGTCTATGCCACGTACTCGAGCTTCGGCGGGATTCACGTCTGGAAGAGCACCGACGGGGGAGCCACCTGGGCCGGGATCGACGGCGCCGGCAAGGGCGCGCTTCCGGATCTGCCCGTGAACGCCATCGCCGTGGACCCGGTGGACGGCCGGCACCTTTACCTGGCCACCGACCTGGGCGTCTTCATCTCCAAGGACGGGGGAGCCAACTGGCTGGTGGAGAACACGGGCTTCGCGAATGTCATCACATCCTGGCTGACGGTCCTGAAGGGAGCCGGCAACACGCGGACCCTCTTCGCCTTCACCCACGGACGGGGGGCGTGGAAGATCACTCTCGAAGATTGAGTAGGGGCGGGGCTTGCCCCCGCCCGGGAGGGGGTAAACCCCTCCCCTACATTCCTGAGCTTCCAAGGACGGCTTCTACTAATCCCTGATCGCTCGGCGTGGCCGCTTCAGCCGCGGGCTCGACCCCCAGCCGCCGCAGCTCGGCGCTGGTGACGGGTCCGATGGAAGCGGCCCGCAAATCGGAGCGGCGCCGCTCCCAGTCCGCTCCGAACAGCTCCGCGAAGCACCGCGCGATCCGCGGGCTCGTGAACGTCACCCATCCGATCTCTTCCGCGAACAGCTCGGCGGCGCGCCGGGGAGCGTCCTCGGGCATCCGCTTGTCGTAGGCCACCACCACGACCGGATCGGCGCCCGCCTTGAGCAGACCTTCCTGAAGCGTGGGCAGGGCGTCGGAAGCCTGGGGGAGGAGGACCCGCCGCCGCCGATCCACCCGCGGAGCCAGCTCTGCGAGCAGGCCTTCGGCATCGGACTTCGCGGCGACGAGATGGGGCTCGACCTCCCAAGCCCGGAGCGCCTCCGCCGTGGCGGGACCCACGGCGGCGACCTGGAGCCTCGAAGGCAGAGCGCCGCCGGCCAGGGGGAGAAAGGCTTCCACCGCGTTCGTGGAGGTGAAGACGATCCACTCGTAGAGGGCCAGCTCGGAAGCCGCGCGCTCCAGAGGGCGCGGATCGGGCGGCGGGACGACTTCGAGAAGGGGGAGGAGCTCGACGTGGAAGCCGGCGGATTCGAAGGCGGCGGCGAGGGCTTCGGATTGGTGCTCGGCCCGGGTGACGACGACCCGGCCCCTCACCCCCTGGCCCCCTCTCCCATCGCCCTCCCGTCCGACCGGGAGTGGGGGAACGCATGCAGGTCGCAGAGGCAAGGCGAAGCTAAAGACGGCTCGCAAACGTCCCCCCTCTCCCGGGAGGGTGGGTGTGCGATGGGAGAGGGGGCCAGGGGGTGAGGAGTCATTTCAGCCGCCCCAGAACCTGATCCGCCCCACCCGCCCGCATCGCCGCCACGCAAGCCTCCGCCACCTCGACAGGATCGTCCCCAACCGCCTCCCCCCTCGCAGCCAAGGTGCCGTCTGGAGTCGCAAGCAGCGCGGTCAACCGCAGCCGCCCCCCTTCCTCCCTTGCCCAGGCAGCCAGTGGCAGCGCGCAGTTTCCTCCGAAGGCGGCGACCACGTGGCGCTCGGCTTGGGCAGCTCGGGCGGTGGCGGGGTGGTCGAGGGCCCGGACCAGCTCCTCGGCCTGGCTTCCGGCCCGCACTTCCAGGGCGAGCGTGCCCTGGCAGGGGGCGGGGAGGAGGACGTCCGGCGAGATGGGATGGATGGGCAGATCATGCAGTCCCAGTCGTTCCAGGCCGGCGGCGGCGAGGATCACGCCTCCGGCGTTCTGCGCCCGCCATTTGCGCAGACGGGTGTCCACGTTGCCGCGGATCGGCTCGACGTGGAGGTCCGGCCGGCGGAGGAGGATCTGGGCGCGGCGGCGGAGCGCTCCGGTGAGCACGGTTGCGCCCTTCGGGAGATGGTCGATGTCCGCGGCGGCCTCGCTCACCAGGGCGTCGCGGGGATCGGCCCGCTCTGGATGAGCAGCCACGATCAGCCCCTCGGGCAGGCGGACGGGGAGATCCTTCATGCTGTGGACCGCGAGATCGAGCAAGCCGTCGAGCAGGCCGCGCTCCAGCTCCTCGGTGAAGAGCCCCTTGCCGCCGTACTCGGCGAGATCCCCCTTGACGATGTCGCCGGTGGTGACCATGGGAACGAGCTCGACGGTGAGCCCCGGATGGTGTTGCTCCAGGGCGCGGGCCATCATGCCGGACTGCGCCAGGGCAAGGGCGCTCCGGCGGGTGCCGAGTCGAAGCCGCATTCAGGTCTCGTCCTTGTCGTCGCGCTCTTCGCGGTCCTCGTCCAGGTGGAACAGCTCGCGGACCAGGTGGAGGCGGGAAATGTCGCGCCTCGGCGAGCGCTCGCCCTGACCGCGCAGGTTGGCGCTGGGGTGGTGGAGGATCTTGCGCACCAGCGAGCGGGTCAGCCGCTCCAGGTCGCCATGGGTCTCGGCGGGGAAGCGCGACAATACGGCCTCGACCTCCTGCTGCCGGATCCGCTCCGCCTGCCTCTGGATCTGGGCCACGACCGGCTCGGCCTCCAGGTTGCGGAACCAGGCGCGGAACTGGCCCAGCTCCTCCTCGATGATCTCCTGCACCCGCGGCACCTCTTCCTTGCGCCTCTTCAGATTGCGCTGGATCAGGTTCTCCAGGGAGTCGACCGTGTGCAGGAAGAGGTTCTCGATCTTGCCGGCCGAGGGCTCGACGTTGCGCGGCACGCCGAGGTCCACCACCAGGAGCGGGCTGGTCGGACGCGCCTTCATGGCCTCCTTGAGCTGCTTGCGGGTGAAGACCGGGTCCTCGGCACCGGTGGAGACCACCACCACTTCGGCCTCGCGCACGGCGGCGAGGCGCTCGTCGAAGGAGAGGAGCTGCGCCTGCGGGATCTCCTCCTGGAGCTGCCGCACCCGCTCGGCGCTGCGGTTGGCCACCCTGAGCTCCCGCGCGCCGCGCTCGACCAGGGGCCGGGCCACGGAGCGGGCGATCTCGCCGGCTCCGATGAGCAGCACGCGGCAATTCTCCATGCCGCTGAAGATGTTGCGCGCCAGCTCGACGATGGCGTAGCCGAAGGACACGGCCCCTGACGAGATGGCGGTCTCCTGGC
>DASUNJ010000363.1:0-4272 GCA_036277235.1 Thermoanaerobaculia bacterium
AGGCCGAGCTGCTCGAACTGCGTCTGCGCATCGCGGAACGCCGTCTCCGCGCGTTCGTGCTCGCCGAGCCCGAAGGCAATCTTCCCTTCCATCCAGCGGAGCTTGATCAGGTTCAGGCGGTCCCCGGCCGCGAAGTAGGCCTTCTGGCTGCGCCGCAGGATCCGGCGCGCCTCGTGGAAGCGCCCGCAATCGGTCAGAAAATTGACGAGGTTGTGAACGGCGGAGAGCACCAGCTTCGGATCGCTGGCCGGGTGGATCATCGCCAGCCCGATGATCAGGAACTGGATCGCCCTCTCGGGATCGTTGCTGTACCCGGTATAAAGGCCCTTGCTGATCATGGCGCGGCCGGCGTTGGAACGGTCCCCGTGCCGCTCATAGATGGTGTACACCGCGTCGAGCAGGGCCAGAGCCTCCGGGAAGCGTCTCTGCGACCCGCGCTGGGCCGCGGCCAGCCTCATGATCCGGGCGAGCAGGAGCGGGTCCTGGGTACCCTTGGCGCTCCACTCGGACGCCCGCCGCAGCATGCGCTCCGCGGCCTCCAGGTCGTCGGCAACGCGATACGCGTTCCCCAGCTCGGCAAAGGCGCGCGCGCGCAGGTCCGCGGCGAGCTCCCGTCCGTACTCCATGGGGTCCAGCCCCTCGGCCACGGCAACGGCCCGCTCGGCCAGGAGGACCATCTGCTCCGGATCCTGATAACGGCAGGCCTGGCTCCGGGCAATCAGGGACTCGCAAAGGCCCCAGCTCTGGGAAGCCCCCCGGCGCAAAAGGGAAAAGCCACTGAAACCTGTCTCTCGGGACGGTTCCAAGCTGGCAAATGTGAGATCGTCAAGGTTCACGCACCAATCCTCCGCGCCGGGATCTATGCAGGTTGCATACCAACTCATTCAAGCGACTTCCCGAAGCTCAACCCTCTGGATCGATCCCCGGACCGTGATCCCCGCAGTTGGCGGTACACTCCTGGGAGGGCGGGGGCGGGGGCGCTTCGTCCGCGCTGAAAGCCGCCGTGAAACCGGTCCAGGTGCCGCTCAGCCACTGGAAAGCCTGCTGGAAAAGCCCGATCTGCCGCTCCGCGGGGGTGGGATTGTCGTCAAGCGCGAAGAAACCGCTGGCGTGAACGCCGCTGCCCATCATGAGAAGCGCCGAAAAAGCGACAGCGATAATGAGGATCTTGCCTTTGCCGCTCTTCATTTCTCTCTCCTCGTCCCTCAAGTAGAACATCTATGCTGATAGGAGCTTCAAATCTGTCGTTCGTTCCTGCTTCGCCACGCCTAACGCAAGAAGCAAGGGGCGTGCCAGGGGAGGAGAGACGTTGGAGCGAATGAACCGGAGCCGTCCCAAAGGTGGGGAGAGGCCCGACATCCTGCCGTCCGAGCCGGATGGTGGAACCGAGGTGTCGAATTTGCCGTATGGCTACCAGGCTAAGAGTAGCTTCTACTTGGCCGATTTTCTTTTCGCGCAAGAGGGCGGTTACTTGTGCCTCACGCCCCGCTTCAGGACTATGTCTACATCCTGGAGCAGGTCGATGTGACGCAAAACGTCACCCCGCACTGCAATGATGTCAGCCCACTTTCCCGGGGAGAGAGTGCCGACCTCTTTGTCCACTTTCATCTGGACCGCCGGCCAGTAGGTGGCGGCCCGGATCGCGTCCATGGGGGCGACGCCGAAGATGTTGACCCAGGTGTCGATCTCCCGCCAGGTGGCGTCGCTGTGGAAGTTGAGCGGCACGCCGCTGTCGGTGCCGATCAGGAGGATGACGCCCGACTGGCGGAGCTGCTCGAACTTGCGCGCCAGGGTGGGCCGGCGCTGGGGCACGTGCTGGAAGTAGGCCATGCGGGAAGGGTTGGCGAGCGACTGGCGGATGTCGGTCACGACCTCCGGCGGCAGTCCCACCTGCCAGCGCGGATCGTCGATGCGCTCGGGAAACTCGTCGCGGGTCTCCTGGTAGAGCAGCAGGGGGCCGATGGTGGGTGTCCAGAAGAGGGTGTTGGCCCGTCCCTTCATCAGGGCGAACACGTCCTCGGGATACTCCGGCGCGGTGCCGAGCCCGGTGTGCTCGAAGCAGTCGACGCCGGCCTGGATGCCGCGGCGGATCTCCTCGGCGCGGTGGGAGTGGGCGATCACCGGCAGCTTGCGCTTGTGCGCCTCGTCGACCACGGCGCGCACCTCGTCCATGGTCATCTGGTCCTGGTCGATGAGCTTGATCACGTCCACCCCGGCCTCGGCCAGGCGGCGCACCTTGGCGCGGGCATCCTCGACCCCCTTGATCCCCCAGCGGAAGGATTCGGTGCCGGGATAGGGCTCGTGCTGGAGGAAGGGGCCGGAGACGTAGAGCGTGGGGCCGGGCATCTCGCCGCGGTTGATCGCGCCGCGCACGGCCAGGATGTCCTCCAGGGGGGCGCCCAGGTCGCGGGCGCTGGTGACGCCGGCCAGCAGGAGCTGCTTTGCCGCCGCGGGCATGATCGTGGAGCGGAAGAGCTGCGGATAGGTGCGGTCCCAGTGATCGTAGTCGGCGTGGCCCACGATCATCAGGTGGACGTGCATGTCCCAGAGCCCGGGGAGCACGCTCATCCCTTCCGTGGAGATCACCTGCGCGCCGGCCGGCACCGCCACCTCGCCGATCCGGCCGACCTCCCTGATCCGGCCGTCCTGCACGATCACCACGCTGTTTTCCAGCGGCTTGCCGCCGTAGCCGTCGATCAGGCGTCCGCCCACCAGGGCGGTGACGCCGGACGTTTGCGGGATGGCCGCCCGCGTGAGCAGGACGGCGAAGACGGCAATGGCGATCGCGAAGGCGGTTCGTCTCATGGCTCTGGACCTCCCCGATGGGGGAGTATCTCAGAGCCGGCGGCGCCAGGCCATCGATCGCCTCCGGATTGATCGCCTCCGGATGGGGGAAAGCCAGCCGCTCAGGAGCAGGCGGGCCAGCAGCACGGTCGGCGCGATCCGGTCCGTCCGGACCTCGGCCGCCGGATGGACCTCGCCAAGCAGCACTTCGCGGGCGCGCAGACGGCCGAGCTCGATGGCCTGGACGAGCACCGGCCAGCGGCGCTCCAGAAACGGCGTGGGGAGGCGGTGCCGCGGCCGGATCACCACCAGCCGGTCGCGGTAGACGGGCGGGACGGTGTGCTCGATCTCGCGGGGATTCCGGTTGGGCAGGCCCTCGCTCTCCCCCTTCATCGTCACCAGCACGACCGCGTCGCACCCCTCCTCGAAGGCCTTTTCATAGGGGATGTTGTTGCACATCCCGCCGTCGCCGCAGCGCTCGCCGCCGATCCGCGGAGCGTGGGTGTAGAAGGGCGGCAGGTAGTTCGAGGCAAGGAGGACCTTGAGCGGGTCCTCGGCCGTCCGCAGGTCGTAGTAGAGGGCCTGCCGGTCCGCAAGGCGGGTGACGCCCACGAAGACCGGCAGCGTCTCCGGCCGGCGCAGCCGCTCGGGGCCCACGTAGCGGCTGAAGGTGCGGCGGTGGATCTCGTTCCAGCGGTAGGGGGAGTGCTCGCGCAGCAGGTTGCGGAGGTCGAGCTCCGGCATGCGGCTGAAGGCCCGCCAGTAGGAGCGGAGCCGGTGGGCGTGCCCCACCGCAACGGCCGCGGCGTTCCAGGCGCCGCCCGACACGCCGACGCAGAGCGCCGGCCGGATTCCGAGCTCCACCAGCGTCTCGATCACCCCGATCTGGTACGCGCACCGGGCCGAGCCGCCGGACAGCACGAGCCCGACCCGGCCGGCGGAGCGGAGGAGGCGCAGCGTTTCGGTCTCCTGCGGTTCCATGCCCTATTTTACGCCTCAAACAGGCGCGACATTGAACCTTTCGGGCTCTCAGGGGGATTCACTGGTCGAAAGGAGGGCTCACCATGTACCACCGACCCATCCTGCGGGCGCTCGGGCTGGGCTTCCTGCTCGCCGTCTCTGCCTGGGGTCAGCATCACTCCGTGGTCGGAAACGACTATGACGACGGTCCGGGCGGCGGCGATCCGAACCCCTCGTCAGGCTGCACGGGAGTGGAGGCCAAAATCACGGTCAGCCTCAGCGGCACCACCTTCGCTCCGGCAACGGTGACCGTCGACGCGGGGCAGCCGGTCTGCTGGACCTGGTCCGGTTCCGAGCACACCGTCAAGGGCGACGATGGGTCGTTCACCAGCGGCCCGCCGACGGCGAACGGCACATTCCAGCGCACTTTCATCGCTCCGGGCAACTACGGCTACCACTGCCAGGTGCACGGCACCCCCACCAGCGGAATGCGCGGAACCATCGTCGTCCGCGCCAGCTCGGGGGGCA
>DASUNJ010000364.1:0-8100 GCA_036277235.1 Thermoanaerobaculia bacterium
AAGCCCCGCCCCTACATGAAACGCAGTCCATCATTCGGACTGTGACGAGCCACTAGAGGCGCCGGCGTGAGGTCATCACCATGAGGTGAACAACATCGTCGATTCGGCCTGAGAAGTGATCATGGGTTGTGGTGGGCCGTACGGTGCCTACGAGAGTCGCGTAGCGGCCGTTCCATTGCGCGAGCTCGCGTTCTCGCGCGACGAGCTGCTGGCCAAGCCCCAAGCGCAGACAGTTGGTAGGGACGAAGGACTCGACCGACGCTCGGTCGAGGCAGAGCTGATTGGCTTCGAACTCGATGTGGAGCACGCCCTGCACACGAATGCGCTGTCCGTTGAAACGCGACGGGTCGGCCAGGACCGCGACGAGGGAGGTGCGCTCGGTGTCATCCTGGGGCTGGCCGAACTCGACGAACTCGATTTGCTGCGGACCACCGTCGCCGCATGCACCGAGAAGCAGCGAAGTGGCGAGCGCCGCGACAGTCACCAAGGAACCAACATTGTTCGGCGCCAATCGTGTCTCCCTTTCCGGCGTTTGAGGCAGGGTACGCCCCCTCCCGCTCGGCCGTCAATCGGGCGCTGCGGGCGGAGAGTCTGTCGGAAGAGCCGGCAGGATGCCGGCGGTCCCAGGGATCCGGCTGCGCCGGATGCGGCGCATACGATAGGTGAAAACCCACATCGAATGCAAACAAATCCTCGCAGATCCATTGACAAACGAGATATGGGAGGATAGCGTATGCACATCGTAGAGATGTAGCCCGCGCCAATCCCGGCGCCGGGAGATCCTCCCGAGAGGGGGAAGGAGGTTCGAGATGGCTGAAGAGCGGCTGTACATGAACGCGGTGAACGGGTGGGACCAGATGGCCACGGCGGTGACCGCCAACAACGATCAGGTGGATCATCTGGAGGTCAGCCTGCCCAAGCTGCAGGAGAGGTCGCAACGCGCCCGCAGCCTGTACGCGCAGTACGCGGCGATGAAGGCTGCCAAGCAGGAGGTCTGGCAGGAGCTTCAGCAGGTGCTCGAGGAGGGGGACGCGGTAATGAGATATCTGAAGGAAGGCGTGAGGGCCCACTACGGGAAGCGCAGCGAGAAGCTGGTCGAATTCGGGATGCAGCCGTTCCGCGGCATCAAGAGGAAGAGCGCCAAGGATTCCACGGCGCCCGGCGTCTCCCCGGCGCTTGCTCCTGACTCTGCCAAGTAGCCTGTCTTCCGGGGGCGTTGCTGCCGAAACGCCCCCGCCCTTTCCTTCCCGCAGCCGGTCCAAAGCGCCCGAAGAAGCTCCGAGATCTCCGCGGTCGTTCCGAAGACTTCGCAGCCGCTCCGAGCGCTACGGAACGGCTGCGAGCCTTTCCCAGCCGTTCCCAAGATTCCACAGCCGTTCCGAAGATCCTGGAGCCGCTCCGAAATCTTCCGGGTGACTGCGAGCCTTCCCGAGCCATTGCGAGGATCTGGAAACGACTCCGAACCGTTCGCAGCCGTTCCGAAAGCTTCGCAGTGACTCTGAACGCCAAAAAGTCGTTTTGAAAGCTTCGGAGCGGCTCCGAAATCTTCGCAGCCGCTCGGAGCGCGTCAGGTCTCGACCCGGCGGAACTCGGTCCCCGAGAGGTACGCGCGGAGCGCCCGGCCGTCGAAGACCTCCTGGAAGAGGGCGCGGTCGGGCTCGTGCTCTTCCTCCCCGATCCGGAAGAGCCCGCCCCCGAGCGGCAGGAGCGGCGCGCCTCCGAGCCAGAGGCGGCCTTTTCTCAGGATCACGCGCGCGCTCCCCATCCAGGGATCCTCGTTGCGGTAGTGGCCGGCGTAGGCGCGGTACTCGGGCGGGGCCTCGAAGGTGCGCGGCCCCGTGTAGCGCTCTCCTGCATACCAGTCGCCTCCATGGCTGACCTCCACCACCTTGTCCCCGTCGCGCTCGAAGCTCAGCGGGAAGAGCGCGAAGGCGGGGTCCGGCGCCCAGAAGTTGTCCGGGGCGAGCCGCTCCAGAGGGAGGCGCTCCCCCTTGTGGACGAGCTCCAGCCGGTCTCCTGCCACGGCGAGCCGGAGCTGCTTCCCGTCGGGCGCGGTGTACGTCCCCGCGTAGTCGGCCGCATTGGGCACCTTGTAGGGATCGTCGAATTCCGGAGCCGGAGGGACGGGGACCGTCCGGAGCGCTGCCAGGGCGTAGCCGGCCACGGCGTTCGGCCGGTAGCCCGCCAGCGAGGCGTTGACCGAGGCGAACGCTCCGAACCCCGAGTCGAGATCGACCTGCATGGCCGAGCTGAAGGAGACCATGCCGCCCGTGTGCCTCAGGATCGTCCGGCCCTCCACCGGCTGGATCGCGATCCCGTAGCCGTAGCCCGCGTCCTTGGCGAAGCCGGGCGCGGGGATCGCGGGCTTGGTGAAGAGCGCGAAGGTCTCCCTGGAGATCAGCGGCCGGCCCTGGTTGAGGAGCATCCTCATGTACAAGGCCATGTCGCGGGGCGTCGAGGCGATGCAGCCCGCGGCATTGTCCATGGCGATGTTCGGCGCCTCGGCGATCGGCCCGTGGCGCTGGAACGGCCGGTCGTCGTAGACCGGCCAGTAGCTCAGGGCCAGGCGCGGGCGGATGTCGTGGGAGATCACCCCCTCGCTGGCCGTCATCCCGAGGGGCTCGAAGATCCGCGCGCGGAAGACGTCGCGCAGGGGCCGGCCGTCGAGTGAGGTGAGCAGCAGCCCCAGGATCTCGTAGCCCAGGTTGCAGTAGTGGAAGTGCTCGCCGGGCGCGTGCGCGGTCCACAACGGCATGGAGGGCAGGCTCAGCGGGTTGGGCAGCCCCGACGTGTGGGTGAGCAGGTGATGGGCCGTGATCGGAGCGTGGGCGCTCTCGATGCGCAGCCAGGGCAGGTACTCCCGGATGGGACGGTTCAGGTCGAGCTTGCCCTGCTCCCGGAGCTGGAGCAGGGCGAGGGCGGTGAAGGACTTGGTGATCGAGCCGATCTCGAAGAGGTCTTCGGGCGCGACCGGCCGCCCCGTCTTGACGTCGGTATGGCCATAGGTGCGGACGGCGATCACGCCGTTGCGGTCCGCGAGCCCGAGGGTCAGGCCGGGAGCGCCCATCTCCCGGATGTGGCGCTGGACGAAGGCGTCGATCTCCCGGATTCCCGGGGCCGGATCGTCAGCCAGCGCTCCGAACGGGCCAAGGACGCGGGCGGCGCCCAGGCCGGCGGCGGTGCGGGCGGTCAGGCTGAAGAAGCGTCGGCGGGTGATGGGTTGCATGGGCTGTCCTCTCTGAGATCTGCGCCTCTGCCCGCGGCGGCGGCAGGGAGGCGCACGGCCGGATCGCCCAGGATTACATAGTTGCGGGCGTCCTGGGCGGCGGTCCACAGGCTGGCGAGGAGCGGCTCGTCCGGGGCCTTGCCGGTGTCGATCCGGACTTTCTCGGCCATGAGGTCGGCGCTGAGCTCGGCGAACTTCTGGTGGAAGGCCTCCAGGGCGGAACCGACCGGATGCCCTGCGAGGAGGCGCTGGCAGGCTTGCTCGAAGACCCGGGTGTCGTCGGTTCCCTTCCAGATGAACGAGTAGCCCCAGGCGCGGTCGACGTGGCCGACCACGGCGAGGGCGCCCTGCTCCAGAAGGCGCTGGGGGAGGCGGGCGACGAAGTCCCTGGGAGCGAGGAGCCGGGCTTCGCCGCCGCGCACCCGGCCGTAGCTGTCGCAGCGGGGGGTGCCGGCGCCGTAGCAGGCGAAGTGGAAGGCGATGAGGCCGTCGAGGCGGGCGTCGGAGGGCACGTCGTCGCCGGAAAAGTAGTGCTCTTCCGGAAGCTCTCTCTGCCCGCTGGCCCGCCACGCGGCGGGGCCGGGCCAGTCGCCGCACAGGAGCGCTCCCTGGTGGCCCGGCTGGCGGCGGTCGCCATGGGGGAACGCCACGCCGTGGCAGGCGGTGAAGAGGAGGGCCGGGAGCTCGGAGCCGCCCAGGATGCCGGCGAGGCGGGCCTTGTGCGCCTCCTCTCCCCGGACGGTCGCGACGTCCCACCCGCTGCCGCACGAGGTCCGGAGCTTCTCGGCGACGGCGCGGACCAGGTACTCGGAGGTGAGGAAGGTCATCCGGTCGTCGGCATTCTCCACCCCGAAGAAGGTGGCCCGGCGCGGCTGTCCGGTGCCCGCCGTCTCGGCCGCCACCAGCGTCTCGGCGTAGCGCCGGTAGGCCGCGGGCGAATCCAGGCAGAGGCGCCCGACCGCGTACTGCACGTCGAGCTGGGATTGGAGCTCGTACGGGATCTCGTCGGGGCTCCCGACGAGGAGCAGGTAGTAGGGGAGCTTGTCGGGATCGGGGGGGCCATGGCCGATGCCGTGGCGCTGCAGGAAGTCGATCTTGGACTCGCCGCGCCGCAGGCCCGCCTCGCCGCCGAGCTCGCGGAAGCGCTGCTCCACCCGGGCGCCGGCCTGCCGTTGCCGGAGGCGCAGGAGGGGTTCCAGGGCCTCGCGGATCCCGGGATCGGCGTCCTGGGCGAAGATCACCCCCCAGCCCGCCGAGGCCAGATCCCGCGGATCGATCTCCTCTCCCAGGTGGTCCCGGCTCCGCGGTTCGCGCCATACCTCCGGTCCTGGGGATCGGCCCGCGTCCGCGGCCGCCCGCAGGGCCAGGCCGACGACCTCCTGCGAGGAGAAGGCGGGATGGAAGTAGTCGCCGGTGGCGCCGTCGACGCCATTCAGCAGGAGCCCCGGCGGAGTCCTCGCGGCCGGACGGGCATCCTGGACCGGCCGAGGAGGCTCCGCGGGAGCCGGCGCGCCACGTCCTGGTTGCGCGGTTTGCGGCGTGGGCACGAAGAGCGCGCCGTCCTTGAGGCGCATGTACAAGACCGGGCACGCCGCCCCCGGCAGCCCGCGGGTGAGCAGGGTGCCGCGGGCCTCGTTGGCCGCCAGGTCCACGGTTCCGTGCGTTTCGAGGCGCTCGTAGAAGGAGAGGGCGAAATGCCGGGCGGTCTCCGCGGGCACGCGCTCGCGCATCGCCACCACCGCCGGGATCCCGGACCTCACCAGGGCGGGAGCGAGACCCTGGAAGGCTTCGCAGGGGCCCGCGGCGCTGTGGCAGCTCGCCAGGAAGACCAGGCGCAGAGGGTCGCTCAGGGACTCCAGCATCCCGGTCAGCTCGCCCTGCGTGACGAGCGCGGCCCGGTTGCGCTCGTCGGCCAGGAAGAGGCCCGGCTCGCCGGTGCTCCGCTGCGCGCCGCCGTGGGCGACGAGGTGGAGCATGTGATAACCCCTTTGCAGCTCCTTGAGAAGCGCCGCCCGGGTGACGGGCGGCTCGAGAAAGGTGGCCGTGAGGCGCGCCTCGGCGATGTTGGCGGCGAGGGCCGCCAGGGCGCGCTTTTCGGCCGCCGGATCCAGGGCCGGGAGGCGATAGTCGGCCAGGTCGTCCGGACCGGCGATGGCGATCAGGGCCCGGAGCGGACGCTCGGCGATCAGCCGGCCCTGCCTGACGGGGCTTGGGAGGTAGCGGGAGAAAGGGGTGTTCTGGTCGGCGGCCAAGCTCAGCGGGGGCTTGCCCGGCGCCGAGGGCAACAGCTCCCAGGGCAGCGGCCCGAGCTCGGCGGGGTCGATGCGCAGCCGCACCCGCCGCCGAGGGCTGCTGCCCCGGGTTTCGGCCCAGGCTTCGCGCAGGCAGGGATCGGCGAAGAGCAGCTCGGACAGCCGTTCTCCCGCCGCGCTCTCCTTGACATCGGGTGACAGGAGGCGGAGAACGTCCGGCGACAGATGGCCGCGGGGAAACTCCCGTTCTCCGTCCAGGGTCAGCTCCACCGGGTATCCGGCCGCCTGCCGGTCGAAGACATGGATCTTGACGTCGGCATAAGCGCTCGCGGGGGCCTTCATCGCGGAATCCCGCTGTTGCGGCCGTTCGGTTGGAGCTGCGGCGAGGCCCCGGCGCGGTCCTCACGGAGGAGGAGGCTGTTGCTGCTCGTCCGGAGTCGGATCGTTGCTGCCGTCGCCGCCGGCATGCTGATCGATGGTCCCGTCCTCGTCTCCTGCCTGGACCGGCACCCGGATCTCGTACTCTTCACTGGAACGCTCGGACATGGCATCCTCCTTCTAGAGTTGACCTGTATCTGAGTAGTTCCCGCCGCCGGCCCTTTGGTTAGCTTCACCGCCATTCCCCCTGGAGCGCGAACCCGGCCCAGTAGGAGGGCGCCTGCCAGTTCCGCTCCTGCCACAGGGAGACCTGCGCACGGCGCAGCGCCGCCGGCGGAGGCAGCCCCCCTTGCAGCATCCCCTTGTAGAAGCGCCGCATCAGCTCCGCCGTGGCGCGGTCCTCCACCTGCCAGAGGCTCACCAGCACCCCCTGCGCCCCCGCGTCGAGGAAGGCCCGGGTCAGGCCCACCAGCCCCTCGCCGCGGATCTCCTTGCCCAGGGCGGTCCGGCAGGCGCTCAGGACCACGAGATCGGCCGCGAGATGGAGGTCGGCGATCTCGTGCGCCCGCAGGAAGCCGTTCGCCGGCTGGCCCTTGCGATCCACCAAGGAGAGGACGAGGCCCGACAGCTCGGGGTAGGCGGTGTCGAGGATGCCATGAGTGGCGAAGTGGACATAGCGGTAGCGGGCCAGGCCGCCGCCCAGGGCCGCCTCGCGGCTAGCGGCGAAGCCCAGCAGCTCCAGCCGCTGGCCCGCGGGTGCCAGGGCCAGGATGCCCTCCGCTTCCTGGCGGGAGAAAGGCAGTCGCGGAAAGCCGCCGCCGCGGGCAACGAAGACGGGATCGGCCAGCACCGCCACACCCGCCGGGGCCTGCCGCCGGCTGGAGCGCCGCTCGCGCAGCACGGCGGCGGTGGAGGCCGAGGGCAGCATGACGATCTCGTGCTCGGCGACCAGGGGCAGGACGTCTCCGGCCGCTTTCGCCGGCAGCGGCAGCGCAGCGAACGGGATGTAGTGGAGCACGCCGTCGGGCACCACCAGCAGGCGGCGGCGGCCGGCCATGCGATCCCCCATGGGGGCGAGCAGCAGGCGGGAGAGCTCCTGGAGGGCGATCCCGGTCTGCACCCCGGCCGTCCGCCGGTGGCTCTGGGGCAGCAGCTCATAGGCCCGCCGGGCGGCGGTTTCGAGCGTGGCGCGGCCGGGCAGCACGAAGCTCTCCAGCGAAGTCGAGGTCACGGCCCACAGAAAGCTCCGCTCTTCTCCCAGGTAGTACTCCAGCAGGAGAGTCCCGCCATCCAGGACCCGGCGCTGGACCTCCTCGAGACTCCGGGGACGGCTCACCGCCGGCCGCGAGTCGCTCCCGCCGCGGAGCGCGGCGCGCACCCGCCGATGCCGGGCGAGCACCCGGCGCAGCTCCCGTTCCGCGGTTTCGCGGCGCCCGGCGTCGGCACCGGCTGCGGCCAGCTCCATGCGCCGCAGCTCCAGGGTATGGAGGCGACGGGCGAGATCGGCCTCCTCTTCGGCGAGCCGGCCGTGGCCGGGCCGCTCTCCCGCTTCTGCCAGCTCCTCCAGAAGGCTGCGGGTCCGGAGCCGTTCGCTGGCCTCGAAGGCCCGGCCGTCGTGGCCGGCCGCCGGCTCGAGCCGGTGAAGCTCCATCAGGAGATCGACGTAGAGGGCGAAGTACTGCTGCTTCGAGGCGAGGTACGAGGCCCGCAGCTCGGCCGCGGCCGGCTCCGCCCGCAGCGACTCGATGCGCTCCAGCGCCGCCTCGATCGACGTCCGTGCCGCGTCCAGATCTCCTTGACGCCACCGGGCCTGAGCGAGGCCGAAGAGCGCCGCCGCCTCGTTGAGCCGGTCGCCGGCCGCCGCGAACCGGGGCAGGGCCCGCTGGTAGAGCTCCACCGCCGCGGCCGGGTCGTCCAGCGCATCGTGGACCCGGCCCAGGTTGAGGAGGGCGGTGGCTTCATCGCTGCGGTTGCCGAGCGCGCGATGAAGGTCCAGGGCCTCGTGGTAGTAGCGGCCGGCCGCGTCGAGCGCCCCGGCCTGGCGGTGGGCGAGACCCAGCTCGCCGAGCACCACCGCCTCGTCCCGCCGATCGCCGGTCTGGCGGTGGAGCCGAAGAGCCTTCTGGAGGTACTCGATCCCCTTGCCGGACTGGCCCCGGGCACGGTAGGCGATGCCCAGGCTGGCGAGGATCCTGCCCATCGTCCGGGGCTCCCCGGCCCCTTCCAGGACGCCGCGGGCCTCCT
>DASUNJ010000365.1:0-2405 GCA_036277235.1 Thermoanaerobaculia bacterium
CTCCCCGCATTCCCCTTGTGCATGGCCGGCACCTCTAGACGGGTCAGGAAACTGACCCGTCTCTTTCTTTATAGAGGTGCCGTTCGGTGGAGTGATCAAGTCTGCGAGAGCGGAGCGTGCGACCACGCTCCGCGGAGCGGATCGACCGCCGCGCTGCCGTTGACCGATCCGGTTTTCACCTGCCTTCAGGCGACCTGCCGACGCCGCGCGCTCTGCTGGAAGAACAGCGCCTGGCTGATCACGGCGGAGACGTTCGCCGGCTGGAAGGGCTTGGCGATCAGGAAGGCCGGCTCCGGCCGCTCGCCGGTCAGGAAGCGTTCGGGATAGGCGGTGATGAAGATCACCGGCACCTCGAAGGTCTTGAGGAGATCGTTGACGGCGTCGAGCCCCGAGCTGCCGTCCGCAAGCTGGATGTCGGCGAGGATCAGCCCGGGACGCTTGGTCTGGGCGAGCTTCACCGCTTCCGTGCGCGTGCGGGCGACGCCGGTCACGTTGTGGCCGAGTCCCTCCACCAGCGATTCCAGGTCCATGGCGATGAGGGGTTCGTCCTCGATGATGAGGATATCGGTCGCCATGTCAGCGGCAAGCTCGCGCCCCGCCTCGTCGACGAGCTTGCGGACGGTGTCGGTGTCGGCGCTGAGGATCGCCGCCGTCTCCTCTTCCGAAAATCCTTCGAGGCAGGACAAGAGGAAGGCTTGACGAGGAAGCGGCGTAATCTGGCCGATGCGCACCTCGGCCGGCAGGTCGCGCTGGATCTGTTCGCTCTTGCCGTTGACCGACAGCGAATTCCAGATGCGCGTGAAAATGCCGAACAGCTCGACCTTGATGTTGCCGCCCTGCGTGATCGTGTCAGGCTCGCTGACGAGCGTTTCGAGCGTCGCCGCCACATAGGCGTCGCCCGCCATCTGGCTTCCTGTCAGCGCTCGCGCATAGCGGCGGAGATACGGTAGATGTTGCACAACGAGCTGTGCTGTCGACATTCGATAACCCCTTGTGGTTTTCGTCGGACCCTGGTCTTCGTCTTATCTTAAGAGCAGCGTAGCAAACTCGATAGGGGAAAAAAAGTTCCCTATGGCCTGGAACCAATCGCGACCGTCGACGTTGTAGGGCAAATTGCGCCAAGAACAGCCGAGCTTGGGTCTCCGCTACGGCTGACAAGGGGAACCATATGATTCAAAAGGGAAAGCGCTCGCTCGCAGCGGCTCCTGACGCGTCTTTGTCGACAGCAAAACCTGCCCATGAGCCTGGACTGGACCGGGCCATCCAATCGCGCATCGGCGACAATCTCCGCGCCATGTACGATGAGCTCCTGCAACAGCCTGTTCCCGACCGCTTCAGGGACCTTCTCGGCGAATTGGAAAAGACGAGGAGCGCGGAGCAGAAGTGATGACACCGGATGCGGATCTGCGCGACGCTCTCCTCGCCGCCGTTCCAAGCCTTCGTGCCTTCGCCATTTCCCTGTCGGGTCAGGTCGACCGGGCGGACGACCTCGTTCAGGATACCCTGCTGCGCGCGCTCTCGAATATCGACCGCTTCGAGCGCGGCACCAACCTGAACGCCTGGTTGTTCACGATCCTGCGCAACCTCTTCCACTCCGAATACCGAAAGCGCCGGCGCGAGGTGGAAGATCCCGACGGCTCTTATGCGGGCCGGCTCAAGGTCCAGCCCGAGCAAGGCTCGCGCCTTGATTTCGAGGACGGTCGTTCGGCCCTGGCGAAACTGCCCGCCGACCAGCGCGAGGCGCTCCTGCTCGTCGGCGCCTCCGGATTTTCCTATGAAGAGGCTGCCAACATCTGCGGCTGCGCGGTCGGCACCATCAAGAGCCGGGTCAATCGCGCCCGCTCGCGACTCGCGGGGCTTCTTGCGGTGGACGACGTCGAGGATCTCGGGCCGGATCGGATGACCCGCGCCGCCCTCCAGGCGATCAGCTAGCCTTCGACTTCATGAGGAAACCGCCCGGCCTGCCGCCGGGCGGTTCTCGTTAACGCTTAGAGCGTCGGGCTTCTGCCGCGCAGGAGGCCGACGACGGCCGAGATGGCGAACAGGACGATGGCCACGAAGAAGATCAGCTTCGCGATCTCGACGGCCGTTCCGGCGATGCCTCCGAACCCGAACACTGCCGCTACGAGAGCGACCAGAAGGAAGGTGATAGCCCAGCCCAGCATGGATGTTACCTCACTGAAACGTGGTCGGCGTCGCCGACCTCGCCAAGACAACGCAACCTTGAGCGTGCGGTTCCAGGGCGCCCTGCCCGGTTCTGTGAATATGGTCTTAGGAGGGTCCGGGTGCGAAACGGGCTCGATGCCCCTTCGTCCGCGGGGAACTCCCGCGCCGATGGCACGTTGTCGAAAATCCTGGAGGCTGTCCCATGACCCGCACCGTCGCTCTCCGCGCAAGCGCCCTCT
>DASUNJ010000366.1:0-2673 GCA_036277235.1 Thermoanaerobaculia bacterium
AACTACACGAGCTCACTCCTCGGTCGTAGCTTCAAGCAGTACGAGAAGGGCTTCGAGAAACTCTGCCTGGCAGATCAGGTCAATAGACTTACCCGGGAGACCCTGAGCGAGCTCAGCCTTCCCTCCGACCGATCCCTCAACACCATGGAGCCTGCGGTGGAGGCCCAAGTGCTCCAAATGGTGGAAGAGAAGACCCGCCAGGCCATGGACCTTCAGGCTCCTCTCCTCCTCCACGCCGGCATCGAGAAATACGATCAGCTGGTCGACAACCAGCCCCAGTTCCACCTGACCGCGAAAAAGACCTTCCGCGATCCTCTCGTCGGTTCTGATGAGCTATCGGTCAAGGTCACCTACGAGTGGGGCCTGGAAAACCTCAACAAAGTCAAAAATTTCAAGGACAGCAGCTGCAAGAAAAGCGGCTGGACGAACCCGAGCTGCTACACAGAATATGTAGCCAAGAACGCTCTCAAGATCAACCAGGGCCACCGCTTCTCCTTCTCCGGCGAGTACGTGGAGGGCGACGGTGAAACGATCGATACCGGATTCTCCGACCTTGGTCCGCTCGTGAGCGAAGACGCTAGCACGCTCGTTCTCTCCCTGGGCTGGGGCCGCAAATTGAAGGGGGGCACCGAGCCGATTCAGTTCGACTTGGAGGGATCGTACGAAGACGTCAGTGACGATCCCCAGCGGCAGGACCGCGGCATTGTCCGCCTGACCTTCACCCGCAAGGTCGGCGAGATGTCGATCCCGTTCGGCATCGTCTACGCGAACCATGGCAAGTTCCTCGACGATGAAGATTTCGACGCCCGCCTCAGCGCCCACATCGGGCTCAAGTTCAACATGTCGGGCATGAACGACGATCAGTAGGTCGACGACAGACCTGCCGGGCACGGTCCCGCCCGGCTTGTAATCCCGCAGGGCGACAGCTATGCTTCCAGAGTCCTCGAAAACTCTGGGAGCCCATGGACCGGCAGACCCTTGGCTCGACGGGAGAGATCACCAGCCTCCTCGCCGCAGCGCGCCAGGGGGATGGCAGCGCCACGCACCGTCTCATGACTCTGGTTTATGACGAGCTGCGCGCCATGGCCCGCCGCCAGCTCCGCTACCGCCGCCCCGGCCAGACGATCACCACCACGGCTCTCGTCCACGAGGCCTATCTCAAGCTGGTCGATCAGAACGGCGTCACCTGGCAGGACCGCTCCCACTTCTTCTCCGTGGCAGCCCTCGCCATGCGCCACATCCTGGTGGATTCCGCCCGCCGCCGGATCGCCAAGAAGCGCGGCGGCGAGGACGTGCGGATCACGCTCGACGAGTTTCGCGTAAGCGGGAACGAGCCGGACCCGGAGGCGCGCGTCGTGGAGGTCCTCGCCGTGGACCGTGCCCTGACCTCGCTCTCGGCCCTCGACGAGCGGCTGGGCCGGCTCGTCGAACTGCGCTTCTTCGCCGGCCTGACCGAGGAGGAGACGGCGCATGTGATGGGCACCTCGGAGCGAACCGTCCGGCGCGACTGGCGCAAGGCCCGAGCCTTCCTCTTCCAGGCCCTCGGCGGCCGGGCCGAAGGATGAGCCCGATCCCGACCACCGACCCCACCCGTTGGCGGCGCATCGAGTCGATCCTCGACCTCGCTCTCGACCTTCCCCCTGAGGAGCGGAGCGCCCTCCTCGACCAGTCGTGCGCAGGAGATCCGGACCTGCGCGCCGAGGTGGAAGCCGTCCTGGCCGCTGACGCGCAGGCCGGCAACTTTCTCGTCACGCCTGCCGGCGAGTACGTTCCGGACCTGCTCGCCGACGATGCCGGAGAAGACGAAGGAGAGCCCGACCTGTCCGGCCATCAGATGGGACCATACCGGCTCCTCCGCGAGATCGGCGGCGGTGGCATGGGGACCGTGTACGAGGCCGAGGACACACGGCTCGGGCGCCGGGTGGCGGTGAAACTCCTGCCTCCCGAGTACAGCCGCGATCGCAGGGCGAAGGAGCGGTTCCTCCGCGAGGCACGGGCGGCGGCGACCGTCGACCACCCCAACCTCTGCACCATCCACGACGTAGGTGAGAGCGACGGCCGACTGTACCTCGTCCTTTCCTTCTATGAGGGTGAGACGCTGCGGGACAGGATTCGGCGCGGGCCACTGCCGCTCGCGGAGGTCCGGGATGTGGCCATCCAGGTGGCGCGGGGCTTGGCGCGCGCCCACGAGGCCGGGATCGTCCACCGCGACATCAAGCCGGCTAACGTGATTCTGACTCGGCATGGCGAGGCAAAGATCCTCGACTTCGGCATCGCCCGGCTGGCAGGCGACGAAGCCTCTCTCACCCGCACCGGCGCGAGTTGGGGGACGCCCGCCTACATGTCGCCCGAGCAGGCCCGCGGCGAGCCGGTGGACCAGCGCACCGACGTCTGGTCGCTGGGCGTGATGCTCTACGAGATGCTCGCCGGCCGGCGGCCCTTCGGGGGAGACAGCATGGAGGCTGTGGTCTCCGCGATTCTTACCCGGGAGCCCGAGCCGCTGGAGCGGGTGCGCCCGGACGTGCCGCCGGAACTGGCCCACGTGGTGGAGAGGGCGCTCACCAAGGACCCGAAGGAGAGGTGTGGGAGCGCAGCGGAGCTGTTGGGGGATCTGGAGGAGGGACCGGAGCCGGGGCGGTCTTGGAGGAAGAGAGCTCTGCGAATGGGCCTCCT
>DASUNJ010000367.1:0-2900 GCA_036277235.1 Thermoanaerobaculia bacterium
TAGAGGATTGACCTGTGCGAGAGGTGCGGCCGCGGGCGCAACGTGCATCGGGATCTGGCGCGCCAGGTTGTCGAGCCGCACCAGGGCATTCGCCAGAGGGGCCGGCCGTCCGAGGATCAGGGCTCCTACCCGGTCTGCCTCGAACTCACGCTGGCGGGATACCGCGAACTGAATCAGCATCGCCCCGATCGGCGCGAGCAGGATCAACGCCAGCTGTGCAAAGGGATTCCCGCCACCTTCGTCGTCATGCCCTCCCCCGAACATGAGCAGGTACGGGAGGTTGCTGAGGGCTCCGGCGATTCCAGCAGCGACCGTGGAGATGAGCATGTCGCGATTCTTGATATGCGCCAGCTCGTGCGCAATCACCCCCTCCAGCTCTGCCTGAGGCATGTACTTGAGTATTCCGGTGGTCACGGCCACGACGGCATGCTGAGGATTGCGGCCTGTGGCGAAGGCATTGGGCTGCTCGTGCGGGGCAACCGCCACGGTAGGCATCGGCAATCCGGCTTTCTGGCGCAAGCGGTCCACGATGCCATAGAGCTCAGGCGCCTCTTGGGCCGTGACCACCTGTGCCCCATACATCTTGAGGACCATGCGGTCAGAGAAGAAGTACATCACGAAGTTGAAGAGACTGCCGAGCACCAGGGCGACGAGCAGGCCGCTGGATCCGCCGATCAGCTGGCCTACCAGCAGAAAAAGACCGAACAGCCCGGCGAGAAGTACGAAAGTCTTGAGGTTGTTCATGTTTGCTCACCTTGTGGGGCCAAACAAAAGAGCGAGACCCCGTCCGCTCCGCTTTCGCGTGGACGAAGGTCTCGCTCTAAGGCGCAGAACCGACGTCCTTGCCGGTTCGCTGCCGCCTTCTGAATGGACCGTGCCCGCGCTTGGCGAACAGTCTTGACGATCCATTCGTCCGCCTTTCGGCGGATAAGCTACTCCCCTTCTACAGACTCAAATCTAAGCAATGCAGCAGGATCGAGTCAACATGAAAACGTTGCCAAATGGAGACCTTGACAAGCAGCAGCAGAAGGCGTTCCGTGGAACATCAATTCCCACCGCTGCCTGCACTTTTCGCGATCCAACCCCAGAGGGTTTTCCATGTACCTACGCCTCGTCCGTCTATCACGAGCCGGCCAGCGCATGATGGCACGCTCGGTCGCCATACTGTCGGTCGCCGTCGCTCCTGGTGCCGCCACGGCCCAGACCCAGGATGCTACTCTCGCGGGGCGCGTGAGCGACGCAGAGTCAAACGAGCCCATCAGCGGCGCCCGTGTCTTCGTGCCCGGCACCGTCATGTCGGCAACCACCCGGCTGGACGGCACCTACCGCCTGCGGCTTTCCCCCGGAACACACGAGGTGCGGGTCACCTACATCGGGTACGGTTTGACACGCGACAGCGTTCAGGCTGGTCCCGGCGCCTCGATGACGCGCGACTTCCAGCTTAACCGTGAGGCGCTCGCGCTCGAGGAGCTGGCGGTAGTGGGTACTCGCACCGCCGAGCGTACGTCCACCGATGCACCGGTACCGGTAGACGTCCTATCTGCCGCCGAGATCAAGCAAACCGGGCGTACGGAGACTGCTCAGATCATTCAGGCGCTCGCTCCGTCCTTCAACTTCCCGCGGGCGACGATCTCGGACGGCACCGACCATACCCGTCCCGCGACGCTACGCGGGCTGGCGCCGGACCAGGTTCTGGTACTGGTCAACGGCAAACGCCGCCACATGAGCGCATTGATCAACGTGAACAACAGCGTCGGCCGCGGGTCGGGGATGGTCGACCTCAACGCGATTCCGGCCAGCGCGATCGAGCGCATCGAGATCCTGCGGGACGGTGCGGCTGCTCAGTACGGTTCCGATGCCATCGCCGGTGTGATCAACATCATTCTTAAGGAAGGGGCGCCCAACGAGCTGACAGTGACCGGTGGTCAAACAGTCGAGAGTGATGGAGAGGTCATTCAGGGAGGTGCCAACTACGCTCTTGCCGTGGGCGGCGACGGCGTCCTTCAGATTGCTGGAGAGTACCGCAATCGCGGGTTCACCAACCGTTCGGCCCCCGATTTGCGAACCCAGTATTTGGCCGGAGATCCGCGTAATAGTGACCCGTCACTCAACGGGCAGATCAATCACCGCCAGGGAGATGCCGACACCGAAGACGGAGGGCTCTTCCTGAACTTCGCGAAGCCGGTTGCAGATGCGACGGAAGTGTATTTCTTCGGCGGCGGCACTCTCCGCCGTGGTGAATCCGCCGGCTTCTTTCGCCGAGCGCTCGACGACCGCACCGTGCGAGCGATCTATCCCAATGGATTCCTTCCGATGATCGGGACCAAGATCTCGGACTTCTCGGGGGTCGCCGGCATTCGCGGCGACAAGGCGGGTTGGCGCTGGGATCTAAGCGCCGATTACGGCCGAAACCTGTTCCACTTCGATGTCTTCAACAGCGCCAATGTGACCCTTGGAGCGGCAAGTCCCACCGAGTTCTATGCGGGGACCCTAAAAGCCGACCAGTTCACCGCGAACCTTGATCTGGCGAAGTCCTTCGAGTTGGGCCTCGCGTCGCCGCTGAATATCGCGGTCGGAGGGGAGTTCCGCCGGGATGGCTACCATATCACTGAAGGCGAGCCGGACAGCTATAGGGACGGAGGAGTACCGATCCTGGATGGCCCCAATGCAGGTACACAGGGAGCGCCAGGCGCCCAGGTCTTTCCCGGCTTCCGGCCAAGCGACTCGACTACTCAGAGCCGAAACAATGTGGCCGGATACGTTGACCTGGAGGCTCAGGTCATCCAGAAGGTGCTGGTAGGGATAGCAGGACGGGTGGAGCACTACAACGATTTCGGATCGACCACCGATGGAAAGATCACGGCGCGGTTCGAGCCCATTCCGGGCTTCGCAGTGCGTGG
>DASUNJ010000368.1:0-7196 GCA_036277235.1 Thermoanaerobaculia bacterium
AGCTTGCCCATCATCAGCTGGAACGGCTTGACCGTCGAGATGATCACTTCCACGGCACGGCTCCCCTTCTCCTCCAGGACGCCGTTCATCACCTGCTGGCCCCAGATGAGCAGCGAGAGGAAGAGCATGAAGAACAGGATGTAGGCGAAGAGGAAGCCTCCCGCCCCGCCCTCGGCGCGGCTCCCCTCCTTGGACACGCGGATCGTGCGCAGGTCCACGTCCGCGGACAGCTCGCCGACCTTGTCGGGATCGTACCCGGCGTCGGCAAGGCGTACCCGCCGCACGGCCTCGGTGAGCCGGTCCTCGAGCACGTCCTGGGTCATGAAATTCGAGGTGCTCCGGCCGTGGTACTCGACCGGATCGCCGGTGAGCGCTCCGGGAGTGATGCGGACCCAGGCGTCGATCTCCTTGTCGACGACGCGGCGGTTCAGCGCGTCTTCCTGCGCCTTGCGGTCCTTCTGAACCACTTCGGGGATGAGCTCGACCTTGGCCATGCGCATCTGCCCTCTCTGCTCCAGCGGGTCCTTCGGCTTCTCGGCAGCTGGAGTGTTGAGCTGGGCGGCGACGCGACCGGTGTCGTCGAGGACCACGATCGTCTGCGTGGTCCGGGAGCGCACCATGAGGAGAGAGGGGAGGACGGTCATGGCCACCGCGAACAGCGGGAAGATCACAGTGCCAATCCAGAACCCCTTGCTCCGGATGCGCTGGAGGTACTCGCGCTTGGCGACGATCCGGATGTTGTCAAGCTGCATCTCGCACCGCCTTCATGAAGATCTGCTCCAGCTCCGGCTCTTCGGAGCGGAACTCGTGGACGCGCAGGAACTCGACCATGCGCCGCAGGGCCTCGGGGCCTTCGGCGTCGGGGTGCAGCAGGATCTTGACCACGCCGTCCTGGACCAGGGCCTGCTCGACCTCGGGCAGCTCATGGATGCGATCGAGGTCCCCCTCGGCCACCAGGCGGTAGGCGTTGCCCCCAACCCGCCGCTTGATGTCGCGCAGGCTGCCGGTGAGGACCACCCTGCCCTGGGAGATGAGGCAGATGTGGTCGCACATCCGCTCGGCCAGCTCCATGCCGTGGGTGGAAAGGATCACGGTCCTGCCCTGCTTCCGGTGCTCGTGGAACAGGTCGCGGAACAGCTCCTGGTTGATCGGATCGAGCCCGGAGAAGGGCTCGTCGAGGATCAGGAGCTCCGGCTCGTGGAGCAGCGTGCCGATGAGCTGCACCTTCTGCTGCATGCCCTTGGACAGCTCCTCGACCTTGGACTTCTTCCACTGGGCGAGGTCGACGCGGTCGAGCCAGCGGTCGATGGCGGGCACCAGGTCGCGGCGCTTGCGGCCGTGGAGCTCGCCCAGGAAGAGGAGCTGATCGATCACGGTCATCTTGGGATAGAGGCCGCGCTCCTCGGGCAGATAGCCGACGCGGCGCAGCTCCGCGGCGCCGCGCCGCCGGCCGAACAGGTGGATCTCGCCCGAATCGGGGGCGATGATGTCCATGATCATGCGGATGGTGGTGGTCTTGCCGGCCCCGTTGGGTCCGAGCAGGCCATAGATGGTGCCCGTCTCGGGCACCGCGAACGAGACGCCGTCCACGGCCTTGAACTTGCCGAAGCTCTTCCGGACGTCCCGTACTTCGAGGTTGGAAGTCATGTCGGGTGGTCCCTCCGTCCCTTTTACGCAGGAAATTTCGCGGAGTTTGAATCCTCCTTCGGGAGGAGGGACCTGGCGGTCTTCATCTTCTGCAGGACCTGCGGCGGCTTCTCTTCGACGAGCACCGGCGTGCCGTGGACCCAGACCTTGCTGCCCAGGCCCGCCGGCGCGATCCCGGAGATCGCGTCCAGGCGGAAGTAGACCGTCTGCCGGTCCCCCTCCGCCTGCTTGAGCGCGATCCACTTGTCTTCCATGCCGGCTCCTACTCTATCGAGATCGGCTGGGGCTCGGGCAGGAGCTGCACGTCCAGTTCCCTGACCTTCGCGCGGAAGGCCGCCACGTCCTGGGAGAACAACTGGTTGAAGTCGGCCAGCACCTTGCGAGCCTTCACCTCGGCCCGCTCCAGGTAGGCGAGCTGGGCCGGGGTCGGAGCGTCGTACGACGAGCCGATCGCCCGCATGGCGTAGTTGACCTTGTTCTCCACGTCGTTGTCGGCCACGATGCCCTTCGTCCCTTCCGGCTGCCAGAGCCGCTTTTCCATGTCGTCGAGCTTCTTGCGCAGCTCGCGGCCGGACTTCATCAAGTCTGCGGCCGGGCTTGGAGGGCCCCCCGACTCCCCGCTCTCCTTCTTGTCCTTCTCCTCTCGGGCCTTGAGCTTCGCGGTCACGGCGTCGATGTCCGTGCGGGTCTGGTTGATCCGCTCCACGGCCTCGGCCAGGGTCTCCTGGACCTTGCCGGCGCGCTCCTGGGCCTCGAAGTTGGCCTGCCGGCCGCCGAGCCGCCCTTCGTACCGGGGATCGGGCAGCACCCGCACGGTCTGCTCGGCGGATTTGTGGTCCTTGTAGGAGACGCGCACCTTGTAGGTGCCGGGGAGCACATCCGGACCGGCCGGCTCGAAGAAGGGATTGGCGTTCCTCCTCGGAATCCGCTTGAAGGTATCGCGCCGCAGGTTCCACGCCGCCCGGTTCAACCCCTGGGTCACCGGCGCCTGGAAGGTGCGGATCACCTTGCCGGACTCGTCGAGCACCTCGATCTTCGCCTCCGGGCCTTTCTTCCCGCCGCGCGCGCCGGGCCGCCCCGCCTCTTCCTCTGCGGGGGGCTCGTCCGTGACCGGCGGCTTCCCAGACTTCTCTGCCCGCTCGGCCTCCTTGCGCTGGCGCTCCATCTCCTCGTCGGGATGGGGCAGGCCGGGGACGTTCATCGACCAGGTGATCAGCGCGCCGTAGGGCCGCCCCTGGCCGCGGAACTCGCCCGCGCCGGGGAAGCGCGCCGAGCCGGTCTGGGCGACCTGGTGCTGCATCGCGTCACTGATCTCGAACAGGCGGATGGCTTCCTTCTGCGTGGCCTCGGAGACCGAGCGCAAAGGCCGGATGTCGTCAACGATGTAGATGCCGCGGCCGTGGGTGGCGACGATCAGGTCGTGCTCCCGCGGGTGGATCGCCAGGTCCATGACCGAGACCGTGGGCACCCCGTGGTCGAACCTCATCCAGTCCTTGCCGCCGTCGAGCGAGGCCCAGAGTCCGAACTCGGTCCCCAGGAAGAGCAGGCCGGGATCGACGGGGTCCTGGACGATCGACAGCGCATAACCGCGCAGGTCTTTCGTGGACAAGCTGGTCCAGGTGCGGCCGAAGTCCGTCGTCCGGGCCACGTACGGCGTCCAATCCGAGCGCCGGTGATTGTCGAAGACCACGAAGGCCGTGCCCGCGTCGTGGCTGGAAGGATGGATGTGGGGTATCCACGTGTTCTCGGGCACGCCGCGGACGTTTTTCTCCACGCTGGTCCAGGTCTTCCCGCCGTCGCGGGTCACGTGCAGCCGGCCGTCGTCGGAGCCCGCCCAGAGCACTCCCTGCTGGACCGGGCTCGGCGCCAGGGCGATCAGGGTGGTGAAGTTCTCGGCTCCGGTGGCGTCCGGAGTCAGGCCGCCCGACTCCGCGGCCTTCTGCCACTCGGGCTTGTCGGTGGTCAGGTCGGAGCTGATCGTCGTCCAGGTGTCGCCCCGGTCGGTCGACTTGTGGACGTACTGGCTGCCGAAGTAGATCGTGTCCGGAGCGAAGGGATCGATGGCGATGGCCGCGTTCCAGTTGAAGCGCAGGTCGTCCTCGGTATCTGCCGGGGTCGGAGGAGCGGGCCGGATGTCCTTGCGCTCGCCGGTCCTCAGGTCATAGCGGATGACGAAGCCCTCCTGGCTCATGGCGTAGCCGCGCATGGGATCGCTCGGGTCGGGCACGGTGTCGAAGCCGTCGCCGAAGGCCACCTCCTGCCAGTGATGGTTGCGGATGCCGCCGTTCTCCCAGACGTCGGAGGGGCCTTTCCAGGAGCCGTTGTCCTGCAGGCCGCCATAGACGTTGTAGGGCACGGCCATGTCGTAGCGCACGTGGTAGAACTGAGGCAGCGGTAGGTTGGACATGAAGCGCCAGGAGGCGCCGCGGTCGCGGCTCTCGTAGACGCCGCCGTCGTTGCCCTCCAGGATGTGGCGCGGGTCGGCGGGGTTGATCCACATGGCGTGGTGGTCCGGGTGGATCTCCCGGAACGAGCCGATCGCCTCGAAGCTCTTGCCGCCGTCGGACGAGGCGCTGAGCAACGTGGCGAGGCGGTAGAGCCGGTTCGGATCACGGGGATCGACCCGGATGTCCGCGTAGTAGAAGGGCCGCGGCGATACGTCTCCGTCGCTGTTGGCCGTCTTCCAGGAGCGCCCGCCGTCGTCGGAGCGGAGCAGGACGTTGCTCTTGGCCTCGACCAGCGCGTAGACGACGCGGGAGTCCGAGGGCGCCACGGCGAGCCCGATGCGGCCGAGGTCTCCCTTGGGAAGGCCGTCCTCCTCGGTGAGCTTCTTCCAGCTCTCGCCCCCGTCGTGGGAGACGTGGATGCCGGAGCCGGGTCCGCCCGAGCGGAAGGACCAGGGCCAGCGCCGGTAGTCCCACATGGCGGCGAAGAGCTTGTTGGGGTTGGAGGGGTCCGCCACGAGGTCGGCGCAGCCGGTGCGCTCGTCCACGTAGAGGACCTTGCGCCAGGTCTTGCCGCCGTCCAGGGTCTTGAAGACGCCGCGCTCGGGGTTCTCTCCCCAGGCCTGGCCCATGGCGGCCGCCCAGGCGGTCTTCGGATCGTTCGGGTGGATGACGACGCGGTGGATGCGCTCGGTCTTCTCGAGGCCCAGGTGCTGCCAGGTCCGGCCGCCGTCGAGCGACTTGTAGATGCCGTTGCCCACCGAGACGCTGTTGCGGGGGTTGCCCTCGCCGCTGCCGACCCAGACGGCGTCGGGGTTGGACGGATCGAGGGCCACGGCGCCGATCGAGGCGACCGGCTGGTCGTCGAAGATCGGCTGCCAGGTGAGCCCGCCGTTGACCGACTTCCAGACGCCGCCGGTGGCGGTGCCGACGTAGACGGTCCCGGGGTTGTCGGCCGAGGACTCGATGGACGCGATGCGTCCGCTCATGGCCGCGGGACCGATGGAGCGGGCCTTGAGCCCGGCGAGCAGGCTGGGATCGACGGCGGCGGCGAGAGGTGCCGCCAGCCCGATCGCCGCCAGGACGGCGAGAAGGGTTCTCCGCATGAAATGCCTCCAAGGAAAAGATTGGCCGGCGAGGGCCGGCGCAAAGCCTAGCCGCTGGCGGGAGGCAGGGCAACCTCCGAGGGCCGTCGCACGGCGTGCTACCATACCGCCATGGCTGAATCCATCACCCAGCGCGAGCTCCGGAACGACAGCGGCGAGATCATGCGCCGGCTCGATCAGGGAGAATCGTTCATCGTCACTCGCAACGGTGTGGCGGTAGGCGAGCTCACCCCCCTGCGGCGCCACCGATTCGTGGCCACGGCAGCCGTGATGACCATCTTCAGGAACGCCCCCGCCATCGACCCTGACCGCTTCCGCGCCGATGTGGATGCGTGGGCCGGCCAGGACGTTCTCCCTCATGCCTGACCAGCGCCCCGCTCGCGGGATTCTCGACACCTCGGTCGTCATCGATCTCGAGCAGATCGACCCCTCACGGCTTCCCATCGAGGTCGCCATCAGCACGATCACCATGGCCGAGCTGGCCGCCGGTCCGCACGCCACACCGGACCCGGAAGAGCGGGCGCGCCGCCAAGACCGCCTCCAGCGCGCGGAGGCCGCATTCAATCCTCTGCCCTTCGATGCCGAGGCAGCACGAGCCTACGGAAGGATTTATGCCGCCGTGGTCGCCGCGGGACGCAAAGCGAGGGGAGCGCGCGCCATCGATCTCCTCGTTGCCGCGGTCGCCTGTGCTGCCGGCCTGCCGCTCTATACCCGAAACCCTGACGATTTCCGCGCGCTCGGCAATCTCGTCGAGGTCGTAGCCGTCTGACTGAGCCCAGCAGCAGGTGCAGGCGCCAGCCAAAGCGTCGAGAGCCGGTCCCGCGCCGACGGGATGCCGTGCGGGCCGGCCTCTAAGGGCTCGTCACGAAACAAGTGGCTCATCTGTAGAGGGCGGGGGGCTCCCTCCCGCGTCATGCTCGTGAACACGAAATCCTCCTGGGGAGTCTCCGGTCATATGCTTTCCTGGAGGATTTATATGGATGACGCTCCCCTTTATATACCCGGCCCCGGCGGATATATGACGGAGCCCCGTCCCTGCGGCGGACGGGGCAAATCCATATACGTGGCGCGCCCAAGCAATGGGGAGAGAGCTTTTCTATATGCGTGGAGGCCGCGGGTATATAGAATCGGGCCGCTTCATATACCGGCCGCGGAAAAACAATGGGTAGACACCCCGGGCATATGGGTAGATATAGCTACCCATTGGTTTCGCCCTCGAATCTTCCGTCGGCCATCAACCCCGGCGTGGCCGCGCTCTGGCGGCTGCGGGCAGGAGCGGCATTCGCCGAGGAGCAGGAGTCGGTCGCAACGAAAGGCACCGGCGGGTTTTGGAGCACCCCCTCCCCAGCCCTCCCCCGCTACGCGGGAGAGGGAGCCCCCCGCCCTCTACAGATGAGCCACTTGTTTCGTGACGAGCCCTAAGTGGGAGGATTGGAGGAAGGCGCGCCTTTGTGCCACCGGCGCCGCGCGGACGGTCTCAGATCTCCTGGCCGAACATGATTCGATGTCCGTCCGGTGTGCGTACGCCGAACTCGCGCATTCCCCACGGCTTGTCCGCCAGCTTCTGAGTGAGCGTCGCACCGTTGCCCACCAGCTCGCCATAGAGCTCATCGATGCCTTCGACCGTGGCGTAGACGAAGTAGGAATGGTCGCCCGTCTCGTGCGCGGGCATCGCGTCCGCACACTCGCCGAGCATCACGCGCATCGACCCGCGTGAGAGAAACGCCCACCCAGGAGCCGTGAAGTCGATCGCCATGCCGAGGACACGTGTGTAGTAGTCGACGGATCTGCCGAGATCCTGGACAGCGAGCACGCATCGAATACGAGTCAGATCAGCCATTCACTTCCCCTCACTTGCAAGCCTGTTCGTTTCGAGAACGGGAGCGGGTTGCGATTGACGCAGCAACGGACGGTAGCGGCGGGACGAGCCCTGATCTAAGCCTTCTCGTGGGCCTCTTTGTAGGCCCGGAGCACCGCGTTCATCTGGCTCTGGTACCCG
>DASUNJ010000369.1:0-7413 GCA_036277235.1 Thermoanaerobaculia bacterium
ACTGCGGCAATGGGCGAGTGGAATGCGAATCAAGGAGTGCGACCCGAGGTGGCTGCGGATTGGCGCGTTGCCATCCTCGGCACCAGAATAGACACCAAGGGAGAGCAGAGTTCCACATACATGCTCGGAGTCCTTCTTTCAAAGGATCCCGATCTAGCCTTTGAGTGGTTGGTGGCTCGGCTGCGGGACCCGGAGCGGCCGCGTTTCACCCATGAACCTAGCCCATATGCCTTGGCCTTGTCCGCCCTCAAGAGAGACCAACGCATCAAGCTAGTCGAGGAGTTGGAGCGGGGGGGAGTCCCGGAGGGATTCGTGCGTCTATTGGTTGAGAAGGACCCGGAGGTCTTCAAGAGAGTGCTTTCTTCAGAGAACCTCAGAGAGCAGCACCTTGAGCCGCTCAATTATCTGCCGGATGACACCGGCATCTGGATGGATCTTGCTGTATTGGCGCTCGAAGGAAAGCACGAGCTTGACAGAATTCTTGAGACAGCTCTCTGGCCGTCAGGGCGCGCTCGACAGGTACAGCTATGGCGTATGTCGGAGCATTGGCAGAAGCATGAGCAGGCCTTCGCTCGTTTTGCAGAAGATCCACGCAAACAGGTCCGGGCAATCGCCCTCCGTGGGCAGCAACTCGCTGCCGAGGAACGTCAGGAGGCTCAGAAGAATGAGCGAGAGTTTGCCGTCCATGGCCCGAGTGATGAATTGTTCGGGAAGATCCTCCGGCAGACAGGGCGATCACGTACGCCGTATCCAGAAAGATGACGTCGGACACGCGGCCCCGGCTTAGCTGTTCCGAAGGTAGTCTTTGATCTTTTCGGACCAGTCCGGCGGCCCTTCGAGGCAGAGCGCTTGGGCCGTATCCAGGAAGGAGTAGGGCTCGGCCCGTGGCACCGAATCGGTTTCGACCGTGATGCGCACGCGCGTATTCGGCTGGAGATCCAACGGCTCCTCCGGCAGGAGAGTTTTGCCGTCGTAAAAGGCGTGGAGCGTCTTCGTCATGCAGTCAGGCCGCGATAGGTCCTGCCGTTCCAGACTACCCAGTTTTGGTGGGGTTTTTGGACACGGCCTCCTGCCAATCGCGCAGGGCCGATGTGTTCGTGTCGTTGAAGAACCGCTCGACCTCATCGTGGAAGTCCTGGAAGATTCCCGCATCGGACGCGATGTCGAAGAGAACCGCACGGAAAGCCGAGCAGAATTCCGCTACCGCTTCGCTGGGGCTCTGGCCTTTGGCCGCGAACCCTCCCGGATTTATGCCTTCCAGCCAGACCTCGCCGTCGTCCTCGCTCAACAATGCACGGCCGGAGACGGCGACCCTTGCGATGAAGCCGTTGCCCTCGACCAGCTCCCGCTGGCCGAACAGCAAGGGGTAGTGTGTCGCCACTCGCTCTCCTTCCATAGACGGATTCTCCTCACGGTTGCCCCCCAAGTCAATCGGAGGGCTCCCCGGCCGTGCCGGGACTTTCCCTGTCCGCCGCCGGCAGATTCTGGGGCAGCCACTGCCCTTCGAGGGACGGTGCCTGCCCTCTGAGGGCAGTCGTTGTCCCTGCAAGGGCAGTGATTGCCCTACGAGGGCAGTCGTCATCCCTCGAAGGGCAAGCGTTGCCCTACGAGGGACGATCGTTGCCCTGCAAGGGGCAGTCATTGCCCTCTGAGGGCAGTCGTTACCCTCTGAGGGCAGTCGTTGCCCTCCAAGGGCAGCCATTGCCCTGCGAGGGCAGACGCTGCCCCATGAAAATCAGTCTGTCAGGAGACGGGTTCGGTGTCCGGGACCTTGGCGACGGCGTCCTGCATTGGGCGAAAGCCCGATCCATGCGCCGAGATCTATGAGCGTGGCAGAATGGATGCCCCCCAGGTGGGGGAGGAGACATGTTGACCTACCGGAGCTTCATCGACGTCGTCCGCGAACGGGCAGGCCGCCTGGAGGAGAGGTGCGCCTTCACGTTCCTGGGAGACGGCGAGACTCCGTCGGAGCGCCTCACCTACGCGGAGGTCGACAGGAAGGCGCGCTCGATCGCCGCGGAGCTCCAGCGGCGGGGTGCCCAGGGCGAGCGGGTGTTGCTGTTGTTCCCCCCGGGGCTCGACTTCGTCACGGCGTTCCTCGGTTGCCTGTATGCGGGCGCGGTGGCCGTGCCGGCCTATCCGCCGTCTCCGGGACGGGGGACGGGACGGCTGCGGTCCCTCCAGGAGGACGCGAAGCCCCGGCTTGCCTTGACCACGCCCTCGCTGCTCCCCCGCGTGGAGCGGGAGGTGGAGGGGGCCGTCGCCCTCGAGGGTCTGCTGCCGGAGGATTGGCGCCCGCCGGGTGTCGGCCCTGACAGCCTGGCCTTCCTCCAGTACACCTCAGGCTCCACTTCGACCCCCAAGGGCGTCCGCGTCACCCACGGCAACCTGATCGCCAACGAGCGGGCCATTCAGCGCGCGTTCGGCCAGTCGGAGGAGTCGGTGGTGGTGGGATGGCTGCCGCTCTATCACGACATGGGACTGATCGGGAACGTGCTCCAGCCGCTCTGGTGCGGCGCCACGTGCGTGCTGATGTCCCCGCTCTCCTTCCTCCAGAGGCCGCGGCGGTGGCTGGAGGCCATCGACCGCTTCCGGGGGACGACCAGCGGCGGGCCGGACTTCGCGTACTCGCTCTGCGTGCGCAAGATCCCGCCGGCCGAGCGCGAGGGGCTCGACCTGTCGAGCTGGCGGGTCGCGTTCAACGGCGCCGAGCCGGTGCGGGCCGCGACGCTCGACGCCTTTGCCGAAGCGTTCGCTTCTTCCGGTTTCCGGAGGGAGGCGTTCTACCCCTGCTACGGACTGGCCGAGGCGACGCTGTTCGTCAGCGGTGGGGACCCCGAGGTCGCGCCGCGGGTTGCAGGAAACCTCGTGAGCTGCGGCCGGGCGTGGCCGGGGGAGCGGATCACGGTCGTCGATCCCGAGACAAGGCGCGAGCTGCCGGCGGGTGAGGAGGGGGAGATCTGCGTGTCCGGGCCGAGCGTGGCCGACGGGTACTGGGAAGGGGAGAGCTTCGGGGGCTTCCTCCGCACGGGCGACCTCGGGAGGCTCGACGAGCTCGGCGAGCTGTTCGTCACCGGCCGGCTCAAGGATCTGATCGTGGTGCGCGGGCGCAACTTCTATCCCCATGACGTGGAGCGGACGGCCGAGGAGAGCCATCCGGCGCTGCGGCCTGGGGGCGGGGCGGCGTTTTCGGTCGAGGTGGAAGGCGAGGAGCGGCTGGTGGTCGTCCACGAGGTGGAGCGCCGCCGGGAGGCGGAGGCGCGAGAGGCGGCGGAGGCCATCCGTGCCGCGGTGCTGCGGGAGCACGAGGTTTCGCCTCACGAAGTGGTGCCGATCCGCGCGGGGACGCTGCCCAAGACATCCAGCGGGAAGGTGCGGCGTGGGGCTTGCCGGGATCTGTATCTCCAAGCAGGGTTCCTGGTCCTCGGGAGGGAGGGGGCTCCCTCTCCCGCGCAGCGGGGGAGGGCTGGGGAGGGGGCTCTTCCTCTGATCCTCGGCTGCGCCGCCCGCCTCCTCCGGGTCGATCCGGAGACCCTCGACCCCGAGGCGCCCCTGCCGCTCGACTCGCTGCTGGCCCTGGAGCTCAAGAACCGCCTGGAGAGCGAGGCCGGGGTGAGCATCTCCCTCGGCCTTCTGCTCGAAGGGATCAGCCCTCGAATGCTGGCCGAGCAGGTGACGGCGGCGCAGCCGTTTGAGCTTCCGGCGGTCGAGGGGAGCGACCATCCCCTCTCCTACAACCAGCGCTCTCTCTGGCTCGCCTGGCGGATGGCGCCCGAGAGCCCGGTCTACAACCTCGCGCTCGCCGCGCGCATCTCCGGGGACCTCGACAAGGAAGCCTTGTCGCGGCTGGCGGAGCGCCATGCCGTGCTGCGTACGACCTACCCTCTCGTGGATGGCGAGCCCGTGCAGCGGATCGGGGAGAGTGCGGTTGACTTTGCCGTGGTCGAAGGCGGAAGCCTGGAGGAAGAGGCCTGGCGGCCCTTCGACCTGGAGCGCGGGCCGGTGATGCGGGCGCGGCTCTTCCCGCATCCGGAAGGGGGCCCGGTGCTGCTGTTGGCTGTGCACCACATTGCAGCGGATTTCTGGTCGCTGGGGTTGATTCTGGAGGGGTTGGCCGGACCCCTCACCCCCGACCCCTCTCCCATCGCACACCCACCCCCCGGGAGAGGGGCGCCCCCGCCCAGTCCTCGGGACGGTTCCCCCTCTCCCGGTCGGGTGGGTGTGCGATGGGAGAGGGGGTTAGGGGGTGAGGGGTCCTACGCCGCCTGGGCCCGCTGGCAGCGCGAAATGCTCGCCGGCCCCGAAGGCGAGCGCCTGTGGCAAGAGTGGCGGAGCGCCCTCGCCGACGCCCCCACGGTGCTCGACCTCCCCACCGACCGTCCCCGCCCGCCGGTTCCCAGCCACCGCGGCGGCTCGCACCCGTTCTCTCTCGGCCCGGAGCTGTCCGGGCAGGTGCGGTCTCTGGCTGCCTCTTCGGGGGCGACGCTCTACACGGTCCTGCTCGCGGCATTCGCGGCCCTGCTCCATCGCCACACCGGCCGCGAGGACATGCTGGTGGGCGCTCCCGCGGCGGGCCGCACGCGGCCGGGGCTGGAAGAGGTGGCGGGGCACTTCGTGAACCTTCTTCCCGTGCGCGCCGACCTTTCCGGCGATCCGGCGTTCTCGGAGCTTCTGGCGCGGACCCGGCGCTCTCTCTCAGGCGCCCTGGAGCGCCAGGACCTTCCGTTCCCGGTCCTGGTCGAACGCCTCGATCCGGCCCGCGACCCCTCGCGCCCGCCGCTGGTGCAGGTGCTTTTCGCGCTGGAGCAGCCACACCGGCTCGAAGGGGGCGCGGCGGCGGCTCCGTTCGTACTCGGGAGGGCTGGCGCTCCCCTCCGGATCGGTGGTCTCGCCTTGGAGCCCCTCGAGCTGCCGCGGCGGGCCACCCCGTTCGACCTGACGCTGCTGGCGGTGGAGACCGGTGGCACCATCGATGCCGTCTTCGACTTCAGCTCGGATCTTTTCGATGAGTCGACGATCCAGCGCCTGGTCCGCCGGTTTCTCACCCTGCTGCGCGCTGCCGACCCTTCGCGGCGCGTCTCGGATCTGCCTGTTCTCGACGAGGCCGAGCGCGCCCAACTGCTGAGCTGGGGCGAGGGTCCGGCCGGGACGGTGCCTGAAAGATGCGTACACGAGCTGTTCGAGGAGTGGGCGGACCGGACTCCCGACGCGCCGGCCCTGGTCGGAGCCGACGGCTCGGTCGCCACCTACCGCGAGCTGGAGGCGCGGGCGAACCGGCTCGCCCGGCATCTTCTCGCGGCCGGAGTCGGACCGGAGACCCCCGTGGCTCTCCTCCTGGAGCGCTCGCCGGATCTCTGGACCGGAGCCCTCGCCGTGCTGAAGGCCGGCGGCTTCTACGTGCCGGTCGATCCGTCCCATCCGCAGGAGCGGATCGATTTGCTCCTCTCCGAGCTTTTCACCCAGACGGGCGCGCAGGTGGTGGTGACGGCCGGGCGCATGGCCACCCTCGATTCCTGGAGCCCCGAGCGGCCCGCCGTGGCCGTCACGCCGGACCACCTCGCCTATGCCCTGTACACCTCGGGCTCCACCGGCCGGCCCAAGGCGGTGCTGGTGCCGCACCGGCCGCTGGCCAACCTGGTCCACCACGCCCGGCGCGAATTCCGGCTCGGCCCGGGCTCGCGCCTGCTCCAGTTGGCGGCGCCGGTTTACGACGCGTCGGTGGCGGAGGTCTTCGCCGCCTGGTCGTCGGGAGCCGCGCTCTGCCTGGCGAGCGAGGAGGCACGGCTCTCCGGCCCGCGCCTCGCCGAGGAGATGCGCGACCGGGAGATCACCTGGGCCGTGCTGACGCCCTCGGCCCTCCGCTTCCTGCCCGAGGAGGAGATCCCTTCGCTGGAGACCTTGACCCTGGGCGGCGAGGCCGTGCCCGCCGCGCTCGCCGCCCGCTGGTCGGGGCGCGTCCGCCTGGTCAACTGCTACGGCCCGGCCGAGGCGACGGTCTACGTCTCATCCCACCTCTTCCGGCCGGACGACGAGGCGCCGTCGATCGGCAAGCCGATCACCAATGCCCGCATCAGCGTGCTCGGCCCCTGGTCGAGTGAGCCGCTGCCGGTGGGCGTCCCCGGAGAGCTGTGCGCTGGCGGCGTGCCGCCGGCCCGCGGCTACCTCGGCCGTCCGGATCTCACCGCCGAGCGCTGGATTCCGGACTCCGAGGGCGCGCGCCTGTACCGAACCGGCGACCTCGTCCGCTGGCGGCCGGACGGCCTTCTGGAGTACCTGGGGCGGATCGACACTCAGGTCAAGCTGCGCGGCGTGCGCATCGAGCCGGCGGAGATCGAGGCCGCGCTCGCCGCTCATCCGCGGGTGCGCGAGGCGCTCGTCGTGGCCCGTCCGGGCGCGGCCGGGGAGCCGGTGCTGGTGGCTTATGTTGTGCTTGACGAAAAGGTGGAGGACATCGCCGCCGGCCTCCGCGCCTTTCTGGCCGATCGCCTGCCGGCCGCCATGATCCCGCCGGCCTTCGTGTCCCTCCCGCGGCTGCCGCTCGGCACTACAGGCAAGGTAGACCTGAAGGCGCTCCCGATCCCGACCAGCCTTGAAGCCAATACGGGCTCCATTACGGCCCTGCCGCGCACCGAAATGGAGAGGACCATCGCCGCGGTCTGGCGCGAGGTCCTCGGGGTCGAGAGCGTCGGCATCGACCGCAACTTCTTCGAGCTGGGCGGGCACTCGCTGCTGATGGCGCGGGCCCACGCCCGGCTGTGCGAGGTGCTCGGTCGGCCGGTCCCGCTGGCCGAGCTGTTCAGCCACACCACCATCAGCTCCCTGGCCGCGCGGCTGGCGGGGGAGCCGGAGCAGCGGGGGACGGAAGCCGCGAAGGACATTCACGATCGAGCCGCCTCCCGGCGAGCTGCCATGGACCGGCGGCGGGCCAAGGCTCGGAGCTGAAAGATTGCGGAGCTGACGGAGTTGAGAGGTTTCTGGTCATGACGGATTACATCGCCATCATCGGCATGAGCGGCCGCTTCCCGGGCGCCGGGAACGTCGGCGCCTTCTGGCGCAACCTGCGCGACGGCGTCGAGTCGATTGCCACTTTTCCAGAAGAGGAGAAGCGCCCCGGCTACGTGCCCCGGGCCGGCGCGCTTGACGGGATCGAGCTTTTCGACGCCCGCTTCTTCGGCTACAGCCCGCGCGAGGCCGAGCTGATGGACCCGCAGCAGCGGCTCTTCCTGGAGGAGTCCTGGAAGGCTTTGGAGGATGCCGGCATCGATCCCGCCCGCCCCTCCAGACACCCCGGCCGCATCGGCGTGTTCGCGGGCACCGGCATGTCCTCCTACCTGCTGGATCATGTCTACCCCAACCGCGAGCGGCTCGACGGTGCCGGCGAATATCAGGCCGCGGTCGCGAACGACAAGGATT
>DASUNJ010000370.1:0-11504 GCA_036277235.1 Thermoanaerobaculia bacterium
GCGATTTGATAGAGGCGCTGTCGCACCATCTCTGCGCTGCTGTGCTCGACATATCGGGAATCCCGACTGTCCTCCAGGAGTCCTTCGAGGTGGCGGGTCAAGCCTACGGTTTCGTCGAGCTCGCGCAGCACGATCAGGCCAGCATCACTACTGAGGGCACCTCCCTCGAAGTCGAGGGCGATTCGGGGTTGAAACTGGAAGCGGAACGCGGTAGAACACTGTGTGGCCATCGGGCCTCCGGGTCTGGGTCTCATGAATGTCTCGCAACATCTTGATACCACAGATCTTGGACCCGGTGGTCATCTTATTTTGGCCGACTTCCATGAATAATCCAGGCTAGCCCCCTCTCAAGGACATCATCGCCGGCCTGGGAGACGCAGCGCGCACCTGGACCGGCGGCAAACCCCCTAACGACGACGTTACGTTCGTGGTCCTACGAGTGCGGGCGTAGCCCCTCTTCACGGAGCTGGCGCTGCTCCTGCCGGAGCAGGCGTTGCTCCTGCTGGAGCGGGCGTTGCTCCTGCTGGAGCCGACGTGGCTCCGCTTGGAGCGGCCGTGGCTCCGCTTGGAGCGGCCGTGGCTCTGTTGGGAGCCGGCGCTGCTCCTGCCGGAGCGGGCGTTGCTCGTCTTGGAGCCGTCGTTGCTCCGTCTGGAGTGGAGGCTGCTCGCCATGGAGCGGACGCCACTCCAGACGGAGCGGACGTACATCGCGAGCCCCCGCCCTCCCGCGACAGCAGGGGAGGGCAGGCAGCTTCGGGGGTCAGGGAGTCTGGGTTCCGCTCTCGCAGTACTCCTCCATGGAAGAGATCGACTCGATCCACACCGTCGTTCCCGGCGGCGCCACGTACTCGCTCTGGCCTTGCGGGTGGAGGAGATCCCCCCAGTCGAACGTGTAGCCGAGCGCGGTCCACGGGAACTTGTTCGTGCCCTTGTAGGTGCCTTCCCAGTTGGCGCACATCCAGTCGATGTGCTCGTCCGAGGTCGCAACAGCCGTGGTCGCTATACTGTCCCCCTACTTTGCCGAAGCTGCCAAGGCTGGTGCGAAGAAGATGGGGGAGGCAACCGTCGAAGGAGCCGGCAAGCTGTACCAGACGCTCAAGCAGCGTCTCACAGGACCCGGCGAGGAGAAGGCTCTGGCCAAGCTGGAGTCCGCACCGGAGAAGCCGGACGCTCAAGCGGCCCTGCGGCTGTTCCTGGAGGAGCGGCTCGCCGTGGATCCCGACCTTCTTGCCGAGTTGGCACGTCTCATGGCAGAGGTCCTACGGGGGGTCTCCATCCAGCAGACGGCGAACATCACAGGGGACCGCAACACGAACGTGCAGATCTCGGGGAGCGGGAATCGGGTGGGGAACGGGTAAGGAGAAGACCCCCTCCCCAGCCCTCCCCCGCTGCGCGGGAGAGGGGGCCGGACCGGCCTCGGGGTCAGGGAGTCTGGATTCCGCTCTCGCAGTACTCCTCCGCCGAAGAGATCGACTCGATCCACAGCCCGAAACCAACCGCGACGGGCGTGGGGGGCCTCTCCCGCGCAGCGGGGGAGGCCCGGGGAGGGGGGTCCGCTGCGTGATATCTTGAAAGAAACCTACGACGAGCCGAACCCATGCCCTCCGACCCCGACGCGCCGAGCCGTTCCCAAAGCGCAAACCTCTCGGGGGTGGCCCACACCAACGTCCAGATCCAGGGCGACAACAACGTCGTCCACATCGGCAGGTCCCGTCTCGACCTCACGCTCTACCGAGGACGCCGGAGGGGAGCCGTCTCTTCCCCTACCATCGAGGCAGGCGAGGCCGCCGAGATCCTCAGCCCCTACGCCATGGCGGTGCCCCTCGTGGGCCGGGAACGGGAGCTCGCTGATCTCCGAGCATGGATGAACGGTGATCCAGACCTGTCCATTCGGGTGATCACAGCCCCAGGAGGAGGCGGCAAGACGCGCCTCGCCCTGGAGCTCTGCGAAGAGGCGGTTCGTCGGGGTTGGCACGCCGGCTTCGTGACGGACACCCCGCTCCTAGACTCGGTTGCGGCCAACCTGACGCGCCCGACCCTCGCCGTGGTGGATTACGCCGCCGCCCGGCTCCCTTGGCTGCGCGAGTGGCTGGACGACCTCGCCAGCTCGCCGCCGGACGGCGGCAAGCTGCGCATCCTGCTCCTCGAACGGTACGCCGACCCCAACGGCGGCTGGTGGGCGGAAGCCTTCCAGAGCGGAGGATGGGGCGACCACGCCGTCCAAGCTCGGCTCGATCCTGCCGACGGTCCTTACGTGCTCCCTCCTCTCAGGCCTGTCGAGGACCGGCGCAACATCCTCGAAGAGGTATTTGAGAAGGCGGGGAGCGACCTGCGGCTGCCGGAGGAGGGTTGTGGGTTCGACCGCAACTTGGCGGAACTGGAGTGGGGCGGCGAGCCGCTCTTCCTGCTGATGGCCGGCCTGATCGCGGCAAGGGAGGGATTCGCGCACGTCCTCACCTTGAATCGATGCGACATGGCCTTTGAGGTCGCCCGGCGGCACGAGCTGAACCGGATCGGGCGGATCGGAGAGAGCCGTCTGCGACACTCGCGACCCCTGGTCTGCCACATGGCGGCATATGCGACTCTCTGCCAGGGACTCACGCGCGATCAGGCGGAGGAAGCGGTCGTGGCAGAGAAGCTGGCACTGCGCTTCGACTCCGCGGGCGATCCGCCCAAGATCTATAAACTCCTGCACACGGCGCTCCCCAGCGCGGGGGCAGATGTCGCACCGATCCTTCCGGATATCGTGGGGGAGGCTGCAATCCTCCTCGCCCTCGGCGACGGCGACCCGGGCAAGGCTCGGGAGTCAGTGGCCCGCGCCGCTGCCATGACGCCGGAGCGCGTCACGGCGGTTGTTATCCGAATGGCCCAGGACTTTGGCGGTGTGGATCGCAGGCCCGTGGATTGGCTTGACAGCCTGGCGGAAAGAGCTGGGGACACGCAAGCTTTGCGAAACCTTGTCAATCAGCTCCCGGATCAAACGCTGGCACTGCGCGAGATTGCCGTAAGGCTTACGGCAGCGATGGTCGAAAGGCTCCGAATAGAAGATGACAAGGCAAGGCTGGCCGGTTTCATCAACAACCTGTCCAATCGTCTGAGCGATCTTGGCCGTCGAGAAGAGGCTCTGGCGGCAGCGCTGGAGTCGGTGGATGTGTATCGCGAGCTTTCGCAGTCTCGTCCAGACGCATTCCGTCCGTACCTTGCGACGTCGCTCAACAACCTGTCCATTCATTTAAGCGCTCTCGGCCGTCGCGAAGAGGCTCTGGAGGCAGTACAGGCGTCAGTAACCATTCGGCGCGAGCTTTCGCAGTCCCATCCAGATGCATTCCGTCCGGACCTTGCGCTGTCGCTCAATAACCTGTCCAACTATCTAAGCGAGCTTGGCCTTGGCGAAGAGGCTTTGGCGGCAGTGCAGGAGTCGGTAGCCGTCTATCGCGAGCTTGCGCAATCCCGTCCGGACGCGTTCCGGCCGTACCTTGCAGCGTCGCTCAACAACTTGTCTGGAAGTCTGAGCGATCTTGGCCGTCGCGAAGCAGCTCTGGAGGCAGTGCAGGAGGTGGTGGCCATTCGGCGTGAGCTCTCGCAATCCCGTCCGGACGCGTTCCGACCTTACCTTGCCTCCTGTCTCTACAACGTTGCCGGCCGCCTGCGGGACCTTGGGAGGTTCGGTGAGGCGCTTGGGGCATCGGAGGAGGCTGTCCGTATGCTCCTGCCCTTCTTCCAAGCGTTTCCGGCAGCTTTTCTGGATTGGATGACGCGGATGACTGACCTGTATCAGGAGCTCTCGGAGGAAAACGGCCGGCAACCCGATCCTGAGCTAATCGCGGCGATCGACTCCACGTTCCAGAGAATTCAGTCCACCGACCCAGGGAGCCCATCATGATCGATCCTGCAATCGTCGCAACAGCCGTCGTTACCATACTCTCCCCTTACTTCGGCGAAGCTGCCAAAGCCGGTGCGAAGAAGATCGGGGAGGCAACCGTCGGAGGGGCCGGCAAGCTGTACAAGACGCTCAAGGAGCGTTTCACCGGACCCGCCGAGGAGAAGGCCTTGGCCAAGCTGGAGGCCGCGCCGGAGAAGCCGGATGCCCAGGCGGCCTTGCGGCTGTTCCTGGAGGAGCGGCTCGCGGCGGACCCCGATCTCCTTGCCGAGCTGGCCCGCCTCGTGGAAGAGGTCCGGCCGGGGGTCTCCATCCAGCAGACGGCGAACATCGCCGGGGACGGCAATACGAACGTGCAGATCGCGGGGAGCGGGAACCGGGTGGGGAACGGGTAAGAAGACCCCTCCCCAGCCCTCCCCCGCTTCGCGGGAGAGGGAGCCCCCGCCCTCCCGCGGCAGCAGGGGAGGGTAGGCGGCTTCGGGCAGGCAGCTTCGGGGGTCAGGGAGTCTGGGTTCCGCTCTCGCAGTACTCCTCCATGGAAGAGATCGACTCGATCCACACCGTCGTTCCCGGCGGCGCCACGTACTCGCTCTGGCCTTGCGGGTGGAGGAGGTCCCCCCAGTCGAAGGTGTAGCCGAGCGCGGTCCACGGGAACTTGTTCGTGCCCTTGTAGGTGCCTTCCCAGTTGGCGCACATCCAGTCGATGTGCTCGTCCGAGACGCGGACGAAGGCGCCTGAGAGCTGGTCCTTGGACCATGGGCAGCCGCCGCTCCGGTCGACCGCCCGGCCGTCGAGGCTCACCTGGCACTCGCGGTCGGTGATCTCCGGGTCCGGGCAGGGACGGAAGAAGGTGCGGGGATCGACCCACATCTGCACGAAGGAGTCGTTTCCTCCCTCGGCCGGCGGCGGCGTGCCCAGAACCTGGGCGGTGCGGAGCGGCAGGTCCTGGGGAGGGAGGTTCCAGCCGCGGCAGTCCTCCTGGAGATAGGGCACGGCGGTCAGCCAGACGGTGACCGGGTTGGGCTTCTCCGGCAGCGTGTAGGCCTGGCCGATCTTGCCGTCGTAGTACTTCTTCTTGGTCCAGGTGACCATCAGGACACGCCCCTGCTGGTCCCAGCGCAGCTCCGGATTGGTCCGCAGGATCGGCACCAGCTCCGTGGAGACGTGGTCCTGCACCGGGTATTGCGCCGTCCGCACGGCCGCGGCGTAGATGGCCCAAAGCTCTTCGGTTCCGGGAGCGGGGATGGGTGGCGAGACCGGCTTCGGCGGGGGAGCGGTCGCGCAGCCGGTGGCGAGCACGAGGGCGAGCACCCAGTGGATTCGGGACATGTCCCCTCCTTCCTAAATTGCGGGCGCGATTCTACTTGAAACCCGACCCGCCTCCCGACGTAATGCCTGGAGGAGGAACAACCATGTACGAGGTCCGCCCTTGAGCTTCCGCCGCTTCTGGCTCGTCACTCAGCTCGATCTTCAGGAATCCCTGCGCCGCCCGTTCTTCTGGTTCTGGGTGATCTTCATGGGCTGGAACTCCTGGATGGTCTCCCGCGGCGCATGGCTGGTGCAGTCGAACAGCACCTCCCTCGGGGGCAATCTTTCCTATGTGAACTCCGAGTTCCAGATCGCCTACGTGTCCGCGATCATGGGCTTCTTCGTGCTCTCCTTCTTCGTGGCCATCGCGGCCGGCACGCCGCTGATCCGCGACGCGGAGAACAAGGTCGGCGAGGTCCTGCACGCGACGCCGCTCTCCCCTGGCGAGTACGTCTGGGGCAAGTTCCTGGGTGCCTTCGGGACCACGCTCGCCGTTCTCGCGCTCTTCATCGCGATGACGATCCTGTTCACCCACGGCATGCCGAACCCGGAGCGGCCCGAGGCCTATGGACCCTTCTCGTTGCGCCTCTACGTGGTGCCCATCCTGGTCATCCTGGTGCCGACGGCACTGTTCATCGCGGGAGCCGCCTTCGCCCTCGGCCGCTTCACCGGCAACCCGATCCTGGTCTTCTTCCTGCCGGTCGCCGGCTTCATCTTCTACTGGGGGTTCTTCTGGAGCTGGAACCCGCCGGACATCAGCGAGACCACCCGGTTCTGGGTCCAGATGCTCGACCCCTCGGGATTCAAGTGGCTGCGCCATACGTACCTGACCGTGGACCGCGGGATCGAGTACTACAACACCCGTCCCATCGCCTGGTCGCCGGCCTACCTCCTGAGCCGCCTCGGGGTCGGGCTGGTGGGGCTGCTCCTGGTGGATCTCTCCCGCCGCCACTTCGCCAACCGCCTCAAGACCGCGAAGAACGTCCCCCGCCGGCAGCGCCGGCAGCGCAATACCGCGGCCGAGGCTCCGGCCATGGCGCCCACCTCGGAGCCGCTCGGCGTCCTCGGCATGGCCTCCCGTGCCCGCGGAGGGCTCTCCGGCGTCCTCACGGTGGCCCGCTTCGAGGTCAAGGAGCTGTTCTCCCATCCGGCCCTGTACGTCCTCTCCTTCATCAGCCTGCTGCTGATGACGTTCTTCTTCACCGCCCAGTTCGAGAACGAGTTCCAGACGCAGATCTATCTCACGCCCGGGGTCGCTTCGGCGGGCTCGCTCAACATCCTGACGGCGAACCTGTTGCTGCTGCTGCTCTTCTACACGGTGGAATCCCTGCGCCGGGAGCCGGCCACGGGCGCGGCCGCGGTGATCTACGCGAGCCCGGTGCGGACCGCGTCGCTGCTCCTCGGCAAGATGCTGGCGAACGGCGCCGTCGTGTTCATGATCCTGCTCGCGACCCTGATCACGGCCTGGTGGGTCCTGCAGAACCAGGGCGGCGGCATCGATCTGGACCTCGCGCCCTTCCTGATCGTCTGGGGGCTGCTGCTCACGCCGACCGTGATCCTCTGGGTCTCCTTCCTGCTGGCCGCCTATGCCCTGACCCGGAGCCAGTACGGCGCCTACGCCGCCGGGTTCGTGGTCCTTGGGCTGACCATCTGGGCCCTGGTCGAGGGCAACATGACCTGGACCGGCAACTGGGCGCTCTTCGGCGCCGCCGGCGACTGGACGGACATGGGCCTGTTCCCCATGGACCGCGAGGCCCTGATCCTCAACCGGCTGATGGCCCTGGGCCTCGCGGCGCTGCTCCTCTACCTCGCCTTCCGCCTCTTCGCGCGCCAAGACCGCGATCCGCTGCACCCTCTTTTCGGAAGGCAGCCCGGCCAGCGGCGGCGCACCCTCCTCACCGCCCTGCTCCTCGCGGCCGTACCGCTCGCTCTCGGGTACGCCCTCTGGTCGCAGGTCAACCGGGGCTACCAGGGCGGCGCGGCCCTGCGGCACCGCGAGGATTACTGGCGGTACAACCACTCCACCTGGCTCGACCAGCCGGTGCCGTACATCGCGAACGTGGAGATGGATCTCGATCTGGAGCCGGCCACCCGGGGCTTCCGGGCAAACGGCCATTACGATCTGCGCAACGATCACGGCCAGCCGCTGCCCTGGTTCCCGGTGACGACCGGCATGCACTGGGAAGGGCTCTCCTGGACGCTGAACGGCAAGCCGGTCCGGCCCGAGGACAGCCACGGCCTCCAGATCTTCCGGCTGGAGCGGCCGCTGCCTCCTGGCGGCACGCTGCGGCTGGGCTTCCGCTACCGGGCGACGCTCCTGCCCGGGATCTCGCGCAACGGCGGGGCGATTCCCCTGGGCGAGTTCATCACGCCCGCAGGCGGCATCGTGACGGGGCGCAACCCCGACTTCGTGCCGATCGTCAGATACCTCCCGGACATCGGCGCCGATCCGGAAATCGAGCACGAGGCCGAGCGGCGCGCGCACCAGCCGAGGACCTTCCCGCCGGGCTGGCATCGCGGCGTCACGCAGGCGGAGATGGACAGGTCGGCCTTCACCCACCGGCTGCGGATCTCCCTGCCCGCGGAGTACATGCTGACCTCGACCGGCGCGCTCGCGAGCAACGAGGTCAAGGACGGCCGCCGCAACATGCTCTGGGTGACCGATTACCCGGTGCGGGTCTTCAACATCGCCTTCGGCCGCTGGCAGGAGCGGCGGGGGAAGAACGGCACGGTCATCTACCACCATCCCGAGCACACCTACAACCTGGACAGCATGCTCGAGGCGATGGACGGCGCCCGGGAATTCTTCCCGCTGTGGTTCCACCCCTACCCGTGGCGCGAGCTGCGGCTCAACGAGTTCCCGAACCTGGCCCAGTACGGCCGGGGCAATGCCACGAACATCTTCTTCTCCGAGGGGATCGGTTTCCTCACCCGCCAGATGCCCGACCAGGACGCCGCCTTCTGGATCGCCGCGCACGAGGCCGCCCACTCCTGGTGGGGGCACGTGGTCCAGGACGGCGAGGGCCCCGGCGGCGTCGTGATGTCCGAGGGGACCGCCCAGTTCGCCACGCGCCTGCTCATCGAGAAGCTGCGGGGGCAGCAGCCGAGCATCGGCTTCGCCATCCGCGACGAGACCGCTTACGGCGAGTTCCGCCAGCCCAGCGACGAGAAGCCCCTCGCGGGGACCTACCGCTTCCGGCCGGGAGATTCGGTCGTCATCTACAACAAGGGCGCCTGGGTGACGTGGATGCTGATGAACCACATGGGCAGGGAGCGCTTCTTCGAAGGGACGCGGGACTATTTCAAGATCTATCACAACAACCCGGACCACCCGGTGGTTCACGATTTCGTGGCCGTGATGCGCCGGCATGTTCCCGACACGGCGGCGGACAAGGCGGCCTTCGACGAGTTCGCCCGGCAGTGGTTCTTCGGCATCGTGATGCCCGAGTACCAGCTCTTCGACGCGAAGAAGGAGCAGCGGGGAGGGGAGTGGGAGGTGACCGTGCGGGTGAAGAACGCCGGCACCGGGCGCATGCCCGTCGAGGTCGCGGCCACGGCGGGTTGGCGCTGGGGCGAGGACGGCAAGGTCTCGCCCGACTACAAGGACGCGCGGGTCACCTTGGTCCTGGGAGCGGGGGAGGAGAAGCTGGCGCGTATCCGCTGCCCGTTCGAGCCCCAGGCGGTCGTGGTGGACCCGGACGCCAATGTTTTGCAGCTTCAGCGGCAGGCGGCTGCGGCGCGGTTGTAAGAAAATAAAGGACCGCAAGGACCTCAAGGACAACAAGGACCAAGAGCCAGTCCTTGAGGTCCTTGGTGTCCTTGAGGTCCTTTCCGGGCATATCCTCTCCCCATGAGAACTGCTCTTCTGCTGCTCTTGCTTGCCGCTCCCGCCGCAGCAGCCACCTTCCAGGAAACCTACCTGGAGCACTACTTCGACATGTACCCGAGCAAGGCGACCGCGGCCGGCCGCCATGACCTCGACCGGCGGCTTGAGGAATTCTCGCCCGCGCGCCGGCACGCATGGCTGAAGTACAACCGCACCGCCGCGAAAGGTCTCCGCCGGATCATGGAGGCGCCTTCGACCTCCTTCGAGGACCGCCTCGACGCCGAGCTCCTCCTGCGGCAGGCCGAGCTGGAAGCCTTCGAGTACGGCACCCAGGATCGCCCAGGCCGTGACCCCCTGTTCTGGACCGGGATCGTGGGGGACGCCACCGTCTTCCTCCTGGTCCGCGACGATCTTCCCAAGAACGAGCGGCTCTCCCGGGCCGCGGAACGCGCCGGGCAGCTCCCGCGGCTCGCGAAGCAGGCGCGGCAGGCCCTGGACCTGGGCGATCCCGCCCTCATCGCGCCGGAGATCTGCGGCATCGCGGCCAACATCCTGCGCGGCTCCGCGAAGTTCTACCGCGAGGGGTTCCCTCAGGCAGGCGACGTACCGGAGCTGAAAGCGACAGGAGAGAAAGCCGCTGCCGCTCTGGATGAGCTGGCCGTGTTCCTGGACGCTCTCCAGAAGAAGGCCAAGGGCTATCCCCGCCTGGGGAAGGACTACGCCGCCCGCTTCCGCCTCGTGACCGGGGTGGAGGAGCCGATGGAGAAGGTGCTCGCGCAGGCCGAGGCCGCTTTGGTCGCGAAACGGACCGAGGCCGCGGCCTATGGGAGGAGCGTCTGGAAGGAGCTGATGCCTGGCGTCGAGGAGCCAGCGGACGACCGCGAGCTGCTCCGGCGCCTGTTCGAGCGCGTCGCGGCCGATCACGCCGCCAACATGGACGAATTCGTGGCCGACTATCGCAAGCTGGTGCCCGAGGCGCTCGAATTCGTGCGCAGCAAGGATTTGATGACCCTGCCCGATCCCGCGACGCTCCACATCGACCGCTCGCCCTCCTTCTTCATCGGCCAGGCCGTGGGCGGGGTCTATCCCGCGGGCCCCTTCGCGCCCGAGGCGGACACGCTCTTCTATTTACCGACGGTGCCCGACAGCGCCACGCCCGAGGAAAAGGCGGCGTTCTTCCGCGACTTCAACAGCCACTTTAATCGAATGATCACTCCGCACGAAATGGTTCCTGGGCACTACGTGCAGCTCAAATGGGCGGCCCGCCATCCGCGCAAGGTGCGGGCGCTCTTTTCCGACGGCGTGTACGTGGAAGGTTGGGGAACCTTTTCGGAGCGCCTGCTGCTCGATCTCGGATGGGGCGGCCCGCTCGACCGCCTGGCCCATCTGAAAAAACAGCTCGAAAACACTGCCCGCACCGTGGTGGACATCCGGGTCAACACCCAGGAGATGAGCCGCGACGCGGTCCTGAAATTCGTCAAGGAGCAGGCCCTCCAGGATGAACAGTTCGCGGGCAACATGTGGGTGCGCGCCATTACATCGTCCCCGCAGCTCACCTTCTACTACCTGGGCGACCGCGAGGTGCAGGGTCTCTACGAGGAAATCCGGAAGGCCAGAGGCGAGGCGTTCCGGATCAAGGCTTTCCTCGACGGCATGATGGAGATGGGGCCGGTGCCGGTGGCCCATTACCGCCAGAAGATGCTCCCCTGATCTCCGGGTCTGCTTCTGACCCCCTCGGGTCAAAGCTTTTCCCGGAGGCGGATCAACTCTTGATCCAGGCTCTCTCCCTCCTCGGTGGGAGCGCGCCCTGCCGCCGCGTTGGCGCGGTCCTTGCTCAATCCCAGGAGACCCCTTTTACAAGGAGATGAGATGAAATTGAGGGACTTGGGGAAGTCTGGGTTGGTGGGTGCCGCCTTGCTGCTGGTCCTCCCCTCCATGGCTCTCGCGGCCGAGGCCGAGCAGGAGAGCTCGGCGAGGGACAAAGCGCAGAAGGAGGCCTATCTCCAGGCCGTGCCGTATCCCGGCGGGCTGGAGGACGAGAGCGATCTGGTCAGGATGCACTCCGTCCGCAACTGGTACCTGATGACCTATCCGACGGGCCAGATGCCTTCCTCGCCCTGGTCCAAGGCGAAGAAGCACAACAACAAGAAAGTCGGGGAGGCAGCGGTCTGGGAAGGGGAGGGGCTCGTGCCGCCCGGCGGACCGGTGGACAACGGCGTCCGCCTGATGACGGACGAATCGGTCATTGCGCCGGGGACCAACACCTGGGTCTCCTACGGGCCCAAGCCGCTCGACACCGTGGGGACGACCAACAACGCCTATCGCTACGGCATCACCGCCGGCCGCGTCAGCGCCGGCGGCCTGGCGATCCATCCGACTGCTCCGAGCATCGCTTATGCCGGATTCACCGCCGGCGGCCTGTGGAAGACCACCAACCTGGGGTCTCCGACCGTCACCTGGACGCCGCTGTGGGATGACAAGGACTTCGTC
>DASUNJ010000371.1:0-25008 GCA_036277235.1 Thermoanaerobaculia bacterium
GCGGTCCTCCTCGATCTCAAGGCGGGCCGCTATTACAGCTTGAACGGTGTGGCGGCCGGGATCTGGAGCAGGGTCGAGAAGGGATTGACCCTGCCCCAGATCCTCGACGAGCTGCGACAGACCTATCAGGTTCCCGCGGAAAAGTTGGAGGCGGATCTGGCGGCTTTCGTGCGCGCCATGGAAGAGAAGGGGCTCCTCCGTGTCCACGCGTGAGCCTCTCGCGTTCGAGGCCGAGCTCCTGCCCGGCGACGTCGCGCCGGCCGGGAGCTTGCGCGAGCGCGCGGAGGCCGCCGCCGCCTGGTGCGGGCTTCTGGCCGTGGACCTCGTCCTGAGGGTCGGGGGGTTCGACCGCTTTCTGCGAGTGGTCAGGTCGTGTCCGACGCTGGGAGAGCGGCGGCGGGACCCCGAGGCCTGCCGGCGCATCTCGGCGGCCGTGGACCGAGCGGCGGCTCATTACTTCAAAAGGGCCTGGTGCCTCCAGCGCTCCGCGACCAACGTCTGCCTGCTGCGGCTGCGCGGCATCGAGGCCGACCTGGTGATCGGAGCGCGGAAGCTGCCGTTCGGAGCGCATGCCTGGGTCGAGGTCGGCGGGCAGGTCATCAACAATCATCCGATCGTCCGCGAACGCTATGCCGTCCTGGAGCGATGTTAGGCATGGGCGGCATCGGCGGTGTCTACGCGCGCAACGGGTCCGCTCTCGACGGGCAGGTGCTCCGCAAGCTCGGCAGCGCTCTCGCGGAGATCGGGCCCGACGGTCAGCACTTCCTGGTCCAGCCGCCGGTGGGGATGGTGTTCTGCGCTTTCCATACCGACTCGGAGTCGCGCCGCACGCGGCAACCCGTCGCTACGCCCCAGGGCGGCGCGCTGGTCTGGAACGGGCGCCTCGACAACCGGAAGGATCTCGAACGCGATCTCGCCGACGACCTGCCGCCGGCGCCGCGCGAGATCGACTTCGTGCTCGCGGCCTACCGGGCCTGGGGGATCGAAGGGTTTTCCCGGTTGATCGGCGATTTCTCGCTGGCGCTCTGGGATCCGGCGGAGCGGCTCCTGGTCCTCGCCTGCGACGCATTCTCCGTGCGTCCGCTGTACTTCGCGCAGGCCGGAGATCTCCTCGTCTGGTCCTCGCGCGCCCGCGCCGTGCTCACGGCCGCTGGTCTTTCGCCCGACGTGGACGAGGAATTCGTCGCGGGTTTCCTCACCTCCTCGGAGCCTTCCGATCACAGCCCGTTCCGCACCGTGCGGATGCTGCCTCCGGGGTGTGCTCTCGCGGTGCGCGGCGAGCGCATCGAGATGAAGCGGATCTGGCGGCCTGACCCGCGCCGGGAGATTCGCTATCGCTCCGACGATCAGTACGAGGAGCACTTCCGGATGCTGTTCCGCGAGGCCGTGTCCTGCCGGCTCCGGTCCGACGGACCGGTCTACGCCGATCTGAGCGGCGGCCTCGACTCCTCTTCGATCGTCTGCGTCGCGGACGAGATCCTCGCGGCGGGTGCCGCCGAGGCGCCGGAGCTTCGCACCGTGTCCTGGGTTTACGACCAGTCGAAGAGCAGCGACGAGAGGGTCTTCATCCGCCCGGTCGAGGAGAAGCGGGGCAGGCCGGGTCTCCACATCCGGGACGAGGAGCATCCCATGCTCTCGCGGATCCCGGCCTCCTACCGTCCCGACTATCCTCACTGCCAGCTCGCCTTCCTGGCGCGCAACGACTTCCTGGCGGCGAGCATGGCGCGGGCGGGGGCCCGCGTCCTCCTGCGGGGCACCGCGGGAGACCAGGTGCTCTGGGGAGGAATGGGCCTGGTGCCGATCGAGCTGGCCGACCTCCTCAAGCGCGGCCGCCTGGGAAAGGCCATGCGCTCCAGCTTCGCGTGGTCCCATGCGGCGCGGCGACCCTGGCACTCGGTCTTCTGGCGTGGGGGAATCGCTCCCCTGCTGCCTCTTGCGCTCACGTCGCGGTTCCAGTCCGACTACCCGCTCGAAAGATGGTTCGAGCCCTCCTTCGCCAGGCGTCTCCGCCTCAAGGAGCGGGTCGTGGGCGTCAAGGACGACGTGGGCTTCCGCCTGCCGAGCGCCCGGCGGCGCTACATCCTGATCCGCGAGGTCAGCCGCGACATCGGATGGGAGTTCTTCACCACCGCCGGCTGCGTGGACATGCGGTTCCCCTTCATGGACCGGCGGCTGGTCGAGTTCGCCCTGGCTCTCGACGTGAGCCAGTGGCTGCGGCCGGGAGAGACGAAATCCCTGCTGCGGCGGGCACTCGCCGGCACGCTGCCGGAAAAGATTCGCCTGAGGCGCTCCAAGGCCGGGCCGGACGAGGCTCTCTACCGCGCCTGCCTGCGCGAATGGAGCTGGCTCTCCGGCTACCTGGCGGACGCCCGGGTCTGCGACCTCGGGTTCGTCAGCCGCGCGGTGCTCAAAGAAACCCTTCAACAGATGCGGCACGGCGTCAAGGTGACGACGCCGCAGCTGCTCCGGACTCTCTGTCTTGAGCTCTGGCTTCGTTCACTTGAAGGCCGGCACGAAAGTGAACGGTTGCCGGACAAACCCGCCACAAATCTTGTGGCAACACTGCCGAAAGGAGTTGGCAATGGATAGGTCATTCGTCGAGATGTATGAAGCACCCGAGGTTCTCGAGCTGGGAGCGGCCGAGGAGCTGACGCTGGGAGGCGAAGGCTGCTGCACCGATTGCTGCGGCTGCAAGAAGGGCTGCTGCGACGGCGACCTCTCGCTGGAGTAGGTCTCGGGCAGCCCCCCGGCCGCCCATCCAGGAGGCCGGGGGGCTCATTTTTTAGGAGATGCCCGTGAGGACGACCTTCTCCAATGAGGTTCGCTGGCTCTTGAAACAGGCGCGGCCGTACCGCCCCCTGTATGCCGGACGACTTTCGACCGTGGTGATCGCGAGCCTGATCGTCCTGATCGAGCCGCTGATCCTCAAGTGGCTGATCGACGATGTCCTGCCCTGGCGCAAGACTTCCATGCTCGCCGTGGCGGCCGTCGGCTACTTCGCCGCTTATACGTTCCAGTTCGGTTTCAATTCCCTGGGGTTCATCCTCGACTCTTACATCACCAACCGGATCATGTTCGACATCCGGCTCAAGCTCCTGCGCCACCTGCAGAGGCTGTCGCCGGGCTATTTCCTCAAGACTTCGACCGGCGATCTGCTCCATCGGCTGGAGCAGGACGTCGATCAGATCCAGGAGCTTGGCGGCAACTTCCTCGCCTCCCTGCTGCGGATCTCGGTCATGACCACGTCCACCCTCGTGATCCTGTCGGTCTTGAGCTGGCGCCTCACGGTCTGCGTTGTTCCCCTGGTCCCGTTGATGATTCTTCTGAGACGGTATGGTCAACCGCGTCTGCGCGGTGCCTCGGACCGGACGCAGCAGGCAAACGCCAAGCGGGTCGCCTTCTTCCAGGACCACTTGACGGCCATGCCGCAGATCCAGCTCCTGAACCGCACCGCCGGCGAGCGCCGCAGGTTCGCCGCCATCGGCCGGCAGGCGCTCGACGCCATGGTCAGGAGGCGCTCGACCGAGCTCGTGCTCGGTTTCGCGACCAATCTCAACTTCGTCGTGGGTACGGCGATCGTCCTCGGCCTGGGAGGCCTGCAAGTGCTCAACGGCACCTTGACCGTCGGCGGGATGGTGGCCTTCTACACGTACCTGAGCCGGATCTTCGGACCCCTCGAAGCGGTGGTGACGCTCTACGCGGGCTTGCAGCGCGCGAACGCCAGCGCGCGCAGGCTCCTGGAGATCCTGAACGTCCGCCCCGAGATCGTCGATCCGCCGCGTCCGGCGCAGCTCCCGCGCACCGGCTCCTTGGACGTGGAGCTCGCCGGCGTCTTCTTCTCGTACAAGCCGGACCAGCCGGTCCAGCCGGTCCTGCAGGACCTCGACCTGTCGATCCGCGCCGGCGAAAAGGTGGCCCTGGTGGGCATGAGCGGCTGCGGCAAGAGCACGGTCGCCCGGCTGCTGACCCGCATGTACGATCCGGAGCGGGGCCAAGTCGAAATCGCCGGCGTCGACGTCCGGGACCTGGAGCTGCGCGCCCTGCGCCGCCTCGTGGCCCTGGTGCCGCAGGACCCCATCCTGTTCGGCGTGAGCCTGCGCGAGAACCTCCTCTACGGCAACCCGCGGGCCAGCGACAGCGACCTGAGAAAGGCGGTCCGCACGGCCCAGCTCGAGGAGATGGTCCACGAGCTTCCGGGCGGCTGGGCGGAGCCCGTGGGTCCCCGGGGAGAGCGGCTCTCGGGCGGCCAGCGCCAGCGCGTCGCCGTGGCGCGCGCGATCCTGCAGGATCCCCGCCTCCTGATCCTCGACGAGGCCACCTCGGCCCTGGACGGGCTCACCGAGCGCCGTCTGCTCAAGGCCCTCGACCCCTTCGTCCGGGAGCGGACCACCATTCTCATCGCCCACCGGCTGTCCGCGATCCTCTGGGCGGACCGCATCATCCTGCTCGACCAGGGGCGGGTCGTCGACGAGGGGATCCATCCCGACCTCTACCGGCGCTGCGGCCTCTACCGCGAGCTGTGCGAGAGGCAGCTCAAGGGGGACGAGCCCCTGGAGAGCGCGGGCGCCTGGATCGAGCGCGGGGCGGAAAAGGTGGTGGCGTCGTGAGGATGATCCATCGGGCGATCCGGATGCTCCCGGCCGGCGTGGCCCTGATTCTCGCGGGCGCCGTGCTGTTCCTCCTCCTGGGCCGCGTCGAGCGCACGGTCGAAGCGGGAGGCGAGGTGCGCGTCGAGCGCTACCAGGTCGTTCGTCCCCAGGTCGCGGGCCTGGTGTCCGGGCTGTTCGTCGAGCCGGGGGAGACGGTGTCCAGGGGGCAGGTCCTCCTGGAGCTCAAGGACTACGAGTCCCTGCGGGATCTGATCACCGTCCGCCAGAGCCTGAACGAGGCGCGCGCACGCCTCGAGAAGGCGCGGGTGGAGCGCCGGCTGCTGGGGGAGAACGTCCAGCCGCTGGAGGTCCGCAGGCAGGACGCCGAGCTCGGACAGAGCGCGATCGAAGCGGCCCTGAGCGCGTCCCGGGTCCGGGAGGCGGAGATCCAGCTCCAGGGAGCTCGGGACCGGCTGGCCAAGGCGCGCAAGCTGGCCGAGCTCGGTCTCGTCAGCAGCCAGGACTTGGAGCAGGCGGTGCAGCAGGAGCAAATCGAGCAGCAGCGGCTCGCGCAAAGCCGTCTCGAAGAACGGGCCGCCAGGCTCCGCCGTCCCGCCCTCGACAACGACCTCGAGCTTCTTAAGAGGGAGCAGCACCGGACGTTAAGCGCGCTCGACGCCGACATCCGAAGCTTCGCGGACGAGGTCGCGCAATGGACCGCGCAGCTCCGCGAGCTGGAGAAGCTCATGCGGCTCCGCACGATCCGGGCGGAGATGGATGGCGTGGTGACCGGCGCGCCCATGCGGAGCCTCCTGGGCCGCTCGGTCCAGGCAGGGGAGGACCTCTTCAACATCATCGACGTCACCTCCATCTCCTTCGTGACGCGCGTTCCGGAGCAGGCCATCGTTCGGGTCCGCGCCGGCCAGTCGGCCTATGTCGAGATCGCGGGCTTGCCCAAGCAGCGCTTCGACATCTTCGAGGGAGAGGTGGGGACTGTCTACCAGGAGCCGGAGCCCAAGGCCGGAGAGGACTCGATCCTCTACCCGGTCCGCATCCGGTTGGAGACACCCTGGATCACCCTTGCGGAGGGTGGGCGGTTCTACCTGCGGAGCGGCATGCAGGGGGTGGCCAGGATCGCCTACCGGCGGAACGTGCCGATCTTCGATGCTCTCTGGGACGAGCTTTCGGGGCGCTCCGAGGTGGGCGCGGCCGGACGCAAGGTGGCGGACCTGCCATGATCCGCGAGGAACGGCACAGGTTGCTGACTGCCTTGGGCGAGACGATCCTCCCCGCGGACGAGGGACCTGGAGCGGCCGAGGCGGGCGTGGCGGGGTACCTCGAACGAGCCCTCGACAGGCGCGCCGCCAGGGATCGCGTGAGGATCGAAAGCGGATTGGAGCTCGTCGATACGATGGCCCGCCAGCGCCATGGAAAGGTCTTCGCAGATTGCGGAGACGAGGAACGTGCGGACGTGTTGACGGAACTGCAGCGGGTGCCTCATCGGATCGTGCGCGGTTTCCTGTCAAAGATTGTAGGCTTGGTCATAGAAGGGTTTCTCTGTCATCCGAGGCATGGAGGAAACCGCGGCGGCGTAGGCTGGCGCGCCGTTGGCTATTCCCCGGAGCCGTTGCCGTGAAAGACGTTGTGATCATCGGGAGCGGCGCCGGCGGCGGACCCCTGGCTTTGACGCTCGCCGGCGCGGGCCTCGAGGTCCTGGTGCTCGAAAAAGGGCCGCGGTACCGCCCGGAGGAGTACGTGCACGACGAGGTGGCCATGGCCGCCCAGAGCGGCTTCTTCGCCCCCACTCTCGCGGAAGACCCGCACACGGTGCTCTTTCCGGGCAAGGACAGGGCGGAGCTCACGCAATTGGGTTGGGTGGCCTGCTGCGTAGGCGGCGGCACCGCGCATATGGGGGCTTACCTTTACCGCTTCCATCCGGACGATTTCCGCATGCGCAGCCGCTTCGGCGAGTACGAGGGGCTGGAGGACTGGCCGTTCGGCTACGACCAGCTCGAGCCCTACTACACGCGGGCCGAATGGGAGGTGGGCGTCTCGGGAATCGCGGGCGCGAACCCGTTCGAAGGGCCGCGCTCGCGCTCCTACCCGATGCCTCCGCTCGCCTCGCATCCCCTGTCCTCGTGTCTCGACGAGAGCTGCGCCCGGCTCGGCCTCCACGCGTTCCCCACGCCACGCGCGATCAACTCGCGGCCCTATCAGGGGAGGCCGGCCTGCGCCTATTGCCGCTCGTGCGCCGGATACGGCTGTGCGGTCGGAGCCCGCGGCAGCACGCAAGCCGCCCTCCTTCCGCGGGCAGAGGAGACCGGCCGCTGCGAGGTCCGTTCCGGCGCGATGGTGCGAGAGATCACCATCGGCCGTGCCGGCCGTGCCACCGGATGCATCTACCTGGACGAAGCCGGCCGCGAGATCGAGGTCCGTGCCCGGATCGTCTGCGTCTGTTGCTCGGCGGTGGAGTCGGCGCGCCTGCTCCTGCTGTCGAAATCCTCGCGTTTTCCCGACGGCCTCGCGAACGGCAGCGGGCTTGTAGGGCGGCACCTCCAGTTCCACGGCGTCTCGACCGGCGAGGCGCGGTTTCGCCATGCAAACCATGAGGGTAAGCGGCTCAGCGATCCGCACCCTTTCCTGGGACGCTCCGTCATGGATCACTACTTCCTCCCGCGGGGCGTCTCCGATCTCTCCAAGGGGGGCCTGCTCCGCTTCGGGCTGCCGACCGCCGGGCCTGTCGCGGTCGGAAAGAATCTCGCCAGGGCCGGTGGGTCGCTGGCCTGGGGACCGGAGCTCAAGAGGCGGATCCGCGAGTACTTCTGCGACTACCGGACCATCTATTTCGAAGTGTTCCACGACTTCATCGCGAATGCCGGGACCTTCGTCGACCTGGATCCCGAGGTCCGGGACCGGTGGGGCCTTCCCGTGGCCCGCATCCACCTCCGTCCGGGCGAGCATCAGAAGGCCGCCGGGCGCTGGCTGGTCGAGCGCGGCCTGGAGGTCCTCGCCGGGATGGGAGCCGACGAGCTCCTGCCCGGCGCCTGCGGGGACACCTCCATGTTCCTCGTCCACGGGACGTGCAGAGCAGGCAGCAATCCTGAAACGTCCGTCCTCGACGGGAACTGCCGGGCGCACGAAGTGCCGAACCTTTTCGTGGTCGACGGGAGCTTCATGCCCACCTCCGGCGGAGCTCCGCCGACCCTCACCATCCTCGCGAACAGCTTCCGCGTCGCGGACCACATCGTCAGGACAGCGCGATGAGGCTCGAATCCCTCTTCCAGTGGCTGGAGACTCCGCAAGGGCGTACCGAGGTCTGGCGCGAGATTCCCCCCGGCCGATTCCTGATGGGTAGTCTAGACGACGAGGGTCAGGAGGACGAACGGCCGCTCCGCGAGACGGCCATCGAACGGGGCTTCCGGATCGGGGCGGGACCCGTGACCAACGCCCAGTACGCGGCTTTCGATCCGGACCACCACGTCGAGGCCTGGGAGGGCGTGCCCCGAGAGGAGCTCGCTCATCATCCGGTATGCACGGTCACCTGGTACGAAGCAAGCGCGTTCTGCGGCTGGCTCTCGCAGGCGGTCGATTTCGCGGGCGCCGCCGCCAGGCTGCCGAGCGAGGAGGAGTGGGAGTATGCCTGCCGCGCAGGCACCGGCACCCCCTACTGGAGCGGAAGAGAGGAAAAGGATCTCGACCGGGTCGGCTGGTACCGCGGCAACTCGGGCAAGAGGACGCATCGGGCGGGAGAGAAGCCGGCCAACGCCTGGGGGCTCTTCGACGTCCACGGCAACGTGCGAGAGTGGACGGCGAGCCTCTATCGGAACGAGCCCGGGAAGGAGATCGCCAGGGATTCGATGCTCGTCCTGCGCGGCGGCGGGTTCTGGGACGAGGCACCGTTCACGCGGTCGGCGATCCGGTGCGTCCGCTACCCGGTCGTCCATTATCGGACCGTCGGGTTCCGGGTCGTCCTCGACGCGCGCTAATCCCCCGCGCTCTCCACCCGGTTCTTCCCTTTCCTCTTCGCCTGATAGAGCTCCTGGTCGGCGCGGGCGATCAGCTCGCTGGGCGAGCCTCCCCGCCGCGGCAGGGCTGAGGCGACCCCGACGCTCACGGTCACGACCGGGGCGACCGGCGAGCTGCCGTGGGTGATCGCCAGGTTCTCGACCGCGAGGCGGGCGGCGTCCGCGTACTGGAGCGCGCCCCTCAGGTCGGACTCCGGCAGCACCGCCGCGAACTCCTCGCCGCCGTAGCGGGCCACCAGGTCGCCCGCCCGGCGCAATCCGTCCCGCAGCGCAGTTGCCACCTGGCGCAGACACTCGTCCCCGGCCTGGTGGCCATACGCGTCGTTGAAGCGCTTGAACTCGTCGAGGTCGAACATCACCACCGAGATCGGCGTGTCGTGGCGGAAGGAGCGCCGCCACTCCGTCTGCAGAGTCTCGTCGAGCTGGCGGCGGTTGGCGATGCCGGTCAGGCCGTCGATCGAGGACAGCCGCTGGAGGCGCTGGTTCGCCTCCTCCAGCTCCTGGTTGATCGCGGCCAGGTGGATGGCGCCGGCGAGCTGGTCCGCGAAGGTCTGGAAGACCACCAGGTTCTCGGCGGAGAAGGAGTCCGGCGTCGTGCTCTCCAGGTCGAAGACGCCGAGGGTGCGGTTGCGGAAGCGGATCGGCACGACCAGCTCGGAGGTCACGTCGTCGTGCAGGGGGAGGTAGTCGGGATCGCTGCGCACGTCGATCGCGAGCTGTGTCTTGCCCAGGCGCAGGGCCCGTCCGACGATGCCAGTGCGCAGCGGCCAGCGGGCCCCGGGATCGACGCGCAGCTTCAGGGTGCCCGCGCGGGCCGCGAGCTCGAACTCCGTGCGCTCCGGATTGACGAGCAGGATGCTCACCAGCGCGAGCTCGAAGTGCTGCTGCACGTAGCGCACGATGCGGTCGAGCAGGGGGTCGAGCTCGCCCGCGTCGAGCGCCGCCTTGGAGACCTCGCTCACCCTTTCGAGCAGGCGGGCGCGGCGCTGGACCTCCTGGTACAGGCGGGCGCAGGCGATGGCCCCGGCGATCTGCTCGGCTACGGTTTCCAGCAGCGGGAGCTGGTCGTGGAAGGCGCCCGCCTCGCTGCTCTCCAGGTTCAGGATCGCGACGATCCGGCCACCGTGACGGACCGGCACGCAGAGCTCGGAGCGGACGCCGGCCATGGTCTCGACGTAGTTGGGGGAGGCGAGCACGTCGTCGAGGAGGATCGGCTCGCCCTTGAGCGCCACCTCGCCCACGACGCCGGTGCCCAGCCGCCGCGTGTAGCCGACCTTGACCGCGGACGGCAGCAGGGTCGAGAGCGCCTCGCAGACGAAGGCCTCCTGCTCGGGATCGACCGATGCGAGGGCCACGAACGGCCAGCCGAACTTCTGCATGAGCGTGTCCGTGATGCGCTGGAGCATCGGGCGCAGCTCGAGGTCGAGCGTCGCGGTGCGGGCGATCTCGTTGAGGGCCTCGAGCTCCCGGGACCGGGCCATGCCGGCCGGGTCGGGCTGGGTCATCAGGCCGCCGAGCGGCTGGAGAGGGTCTCGGAGCCGCTCAAGAGATCGCTCAGAGAGCGTCCGCCGAAGGCCAGCAAGAGCGGCAGCCCGAGGAAGAGGAGGGTCAGGATCCCTCCGATCCAGCGCCGGGCGGTCTGGTCGAAGGCCAGCGGCTCGCCGTCCCGGCTGCGCGCGTCGAGCCCGGCCCAGGCCATTCCGGGGGTGTGGCCCCAGAACGCGAGCGGCACGACCGTATAGAGGAAGGAGAAGGAGAGCAGGAACAGGGCCACGGCGGGCCAGTCGGAGAGCACCGGATGGACGTCCATGAGACGGCAGCCGACCAGCACGCCCACCGCGACCGACGCGTGGACGATGAGGTCGGCGCCCGCGGCCGAGATCCGCCTGCCGAGCCCGGCCCTGCCTGCCGGGTGGGCCGCGCTGGCAGCCGCGCTTGTAGCAGATGACTCTTCCGGCTCGTCGAAGGTCAGCTCCGGCTCCGTGCGGGCCGGCGGCTTTGGCTCCTGGGGAGCAGGACGGGCGCGCTTGCGCTCGGAGATCGGAGCGGGGGCGCTCCGTCCCCGCTCGGGTCCGAGCGGGAGGTCGAAGAGCAGGGGCTCGTCCGGGGTGTCTTCTTCGTGTCTCATCATCGCATGGGGAGGTGCTGGACGTAGATCCGGTAGAGCATGTCCTTGGGCCGGGTCTGATAGGTCTCCGTGAACGCGATCTGCCGCTGCAGGTCGCGGTCGTCCGGGGCGAGCTCCTGGGCCTCGCGCAAGTGCGCCAGCGCCTGCTTCGTGTCCATCCTCTTCAGCTCGCGCAGCCCCATGTTGTAGTACGAGGCGACCATGAGCCGGGTGACGTCGCGGTTGCCCGGCTCGGCCTCGTGCATGCGCCAGAGGTCGCGCAGCGCAAGCTCCCACTCGCTCTGCTCGACGAGGCTGATCTGCGCGGCGATGGGCTCGAGCTGGCGCTTGGCGTTGGCGAACAGCTCGGCGTCGGAAGGATCGAGCCGGCCCTTCTGCTGCGCCGCCTCGTAACGCTCGATGGCCTCCAGGTAGCTGCCGCCCTGGTACGCGCCCCGGGCCGAGGCGAGCAGCGCCAAGCGCTCCGGCGGGATCGCAGGCGGGGCCGGAGCGGGCGCGGGGCCGGCGGGCGCTCCGGGCGTCGGGGCCGGGGACGTGTCCCACTGCGAGATCAGCTCCTGGGCCTTGGAATAGGCCGGATCGTCCGGCGGGAGCCGGCGGAGCTGGGCGACCGCGATCTGGGTCTTGCCCCCCTTGTGGAGGTTCAGGGCGCGCGCGATCGGATCCTCTCCGGATGCCTGCGCCGCCGGGTCCTCCGTCTTCGAGTTGGGGAAGAGGCGGTCCTTGTTAAGGTAGACGAACGCGCCGCCGGCCAGGGCGAGCACGAGCACGGCGCTGCCGACCAGGGCGAACGTCCTGCGCGCCTTGCCCTCGCGGATGGGCGCGGCCTTGACCTTGGGCTTCTGGCGCTCGGCCGCGGCCACCTCGCTGGGATCGGGCGGGATGAGGATCTCTTCCTTGAGCTCGCCCGCGGCGGTTTCGATGTCGAGGTCCGAGGGCGTGGGCAGCGCCGGCTGGGCCGCGGGCTCGTGGCGCGGCGCGGGCCGCACGCTGGGCACCTGGCCGGCGTCGAGCTGCTGCAGATACTCGCGGGCCGCGAAGTAGCTCGGCTGGATCTCGAGCACGCGATTGAACGTCTGTCTGGCGCCCTCGAGGTCGCCGGCCTCGAGCTTGCCGAGGCCCTCGTGGAAGACCTCCTCGGCCTGGCGCTCGCTCTCGGCTTTGACTTTGCGTGCCTGCTCGATGCGGCGGGCGGCCTCCTGATGGTCGATGTCGATCAGGAAGATCCGCGACCAGGCGTCGATGGCGCCCTGGACGTCCCCGGCCTGGTAGGCCGTCTGGCCCTCGTCGAGGAGCTGCCTGATCCGGCGGTCGGTCTCGGAATCGCCGCTCGCCAGCATGTCGGCCTGGAAATCGGCGGCGGAGACCAGCTCCGGATCCATGAGGGACGGAGCCGCCGCCTCGGACTCCGCGTAGCCGAGCAAGGGCTCGTCGAATGCGAGGTCGGGCAGCTCGTTGTCGAGCGACAGCTCGAAACCGGCATCTCCGGCATCCCCGGCGGGAAAGGCGTCGGCCGGAGCTGACGCGAACGGATCGGCGACGGGCATCGTCATCGCAGGGGGCGCGGCCGGAGCTCCGGTCAGCTCGGCGATGGCTGGATGCGTGGGGTCGAGGGTGCGGACCTTATTGATGGCGCGCGCGACCTCCTCTTGATTCCCCTGGCGAGCGGCTTCGCGGGCCGCGTTCACGAACTTGTTCACATACGGCTCCGCCTCCAGCCGCTCCTGGGCTTCGGAGGCGATGCGCATCAGCTCGGCATCGGCACCCACGGCGGGCTGCTGCTGCTGGGCGAGCGTCATCAGCTCCTGGAACTGGCGCCCGTCCAGGAGGGCCTGGAAGCGGGAGCGGAGGTCGCCGGCTGGAGGGGCGGCGGCGAACCCGGGCAGGTCGGGGAGGTCGATCGCCCCGGCGAACGGATCGAGCGCCGCGGGAGCGAGGAGGTCGTCCACGCTCACGGGACCGGAGCTGTTGCGCAGCCGATCCTGGAGCTGGCGCGCGGGCTCGAAGTGGGGGTCCATGCGCAGGACGAAGTCGCAACCCAGGAGGGCTTCCTGCCGGCTGCCCTCCGCGGCGAGCCCGAGCGTCTGCTCAAAGGTGCCGAGGACCCGGTTCTGGATGTCGGATGAGAGCGAAGGATTACCGGCGTATGACATGTAGGCACACAGGTAGATATACGTCCTCGGAGTCAGAAAAGTCGCGAGTATCGTAGCAGAGCGGCTCCCCGGCGGCAATTGATCCCATCCTCCCTCTCCCCCATCCCTCTCCCTCACCTGCGTGAGGGAGAGGGGGCTTGCTGTATTCTGGCGCCCGTGCCCCTGCTGGAGTGCGTCCCCAACGTGAGCGAGGGCCGCCGGCCCGAGGTGGTGGCCCGGCTGGCGGCGGCGGTGACCTCGGTCGCGGGGGTCCGGCTGCTGGATGTCTCCTCCGATCCCGACCACAACCGTTCGGTGCTGACCCTGACCGGCGAGCCCGGGGACCTCCGCGCTGCTCTCCTCGCCCTCTACGAGTCGGCTCTCCGCGAGATCGACCTCACCCGCCACTCGGGAGTGCATCCCCGGGTGGGAGCGGTGGACGTGACCCCCTTCGTCCCCCTCGGAGACACTCCCATGAAAGAGGCCGTGTCCGCGGCAGAAGCCCTCGCTTCCGAGGTGGCGGAGCGCTTCGACCTGCCGGTCTATCTCTACGAGCAGGCAGCCCGGACGCCGGATCGCCGCCGCCTCGCAGACATCCGCCAAGGAGGCTTCGAAGGCTTCCCTGCCAAAATGGCCGACCCTGCCTGGACCCCCGACTTCGGACCCTCGCGGGTCCACCCCACCGCCGGAGTGACCGTAATCGGCGCCCGCTTCTTCCTGATCGCCTTCAACGTCGTGCTGGAGACGGCGGACGTCGCCATCGCCAAGACCATCGCCCGCAAGGTGAGGGAATCGGGAGGAGGGCTGCCGGCCGTAAGGGCCATGGGGGTCTACCTGGAGAGCCGCGGGCGGGCACAGGTGAGCATGAACCTGGTGGACTTCCGGCAGACTTCCCCGCTGACCGCCTTCAACCGGGTTCGCCAGGAGGCCGAGGCGTTGGGGACTCGGATTCTGGAGAGCGAGCTCATCGGCCTGATGCCGGAAAAGGCGGCTCTGGGGATTGTGGCGGAGGCTCTGAAGCTTCCGGGGTTTGGGATGGACCGGATCGTGAGCGGAAAGGCATGAACATGAAGAGGTCCGGCTTGGTGGATGCTACGATCTGCGGTGCGAGGAGGCGGCGATGAAACACGAGCTTACAATCGAGTATGGGGACGATGTCCTCTTCAGCACAGGCATGAGCCGGGATGAGTTCGACGGCGAGGCGGCTTTTCTTTTGGCCGCAAAGCTGTACGAGCTTGGTCGCCTGAGCTCGGGGCAAGCCGCCAAACTCTGCGGGAAGGCCCGGGTCGAGTTCCTGTTGTCGCTTCCCCGAATCGGGGTCTCGATCTCCAATCTTCGTCCCGAGGATGCCGAGGCGGAGGTGAGGTTCCTCGGGCGTGGCTGAACGCCTCGTTATCAACACCGGCCCCCTGCCCAAGCGCTTCGAGCTGTGCGCGAACGGATCGGGCTCTGCGCGAGCGCCTCAGGCGGCGCACGAACGGCTCGGGCTCTGGATGAGCGGCTCGCGCATGAGATGAGCCGCTCGGGCTGAGCCCGAATCGTAAAAAGCCCCGGATTTTCCGCTCGCGCACAAGATCTGCCGCTCATCTCCCACCCGAGCCGCTCATCTCCAGCCTGAGGCGATCGTCTGCGCCCGGAGGCATGCGTCTGTGGTCCGGGCCGCTCATCTGTCCCCCATCGCCCTCGCCATTGAGATGCACGGCATATTGCCGTACACTAAGGGGCGAAGGAGGGTGCAATGGCGACGTCCACACGACGTAAGCAGTCTACCGACCGTGAGCTCAAGAAGGAACGCCTTGAGCTGCGTGTCGCTCCCTCGGCCAAGCAACTCATCCAGCGCGCAATGGCAGTCTCGGGGCTCACGGCTGGCGATCTCGCGTACGAGGGGGCTCGCCGGGTTCTCGACGAACATGAGCGGATGGTGCTCGTGGGTGCGGACCGGGATGCATTCCTCGCTGCTGTGATGAATCCGCCGGAGCCGACCGAAAAGCTTCGGGCAGCGCTGAGGCGCCATCGCGAAATCCTGGGCTGAAACCAGCTTGGAGATCAAGATTGAGCCGCTGGGGAAGCATCACGCTCGAGAGCGGTTCTCTTGTGGCCAGCCGGATCTCGACAGCTGGTTTCGGCTCCGTGCAAGCCAGGACGAGAAGCGGAACATCGCACGGATCTTCGTAGCCGTTGACGACGACCTGGGTGTGGTCGGCTTTTACAGCCTGAGCTCGTTGTCGCTTTCCCTCGACCACCTTCCAGAACAAATTGCACACAAGCTGCCGCGATACGACGCCATACCAGCAGCCTTGATCGGGCGCCTGGCCCGGGATGAGCGCGTGCGCGGGCAGGGCGTAGGTGAGCTTCTGTTGGCTGATGCGATCCACCGCGTGGTGGGGGTCGGGCGCTCCATCGCCGTCTTTGCGATCGTGGTGGATGTGAAGGACGAGCGCGCGGTTGCTTTCTATCAGTCCTTCGGCTTTCAGGCGCTCCCGCTTCGACCCAATCGTCTCTTTCTGCTCACGGCCACAGCGGCTGCGGGTCTTGGCCTGCTTGAAGAGAGACTCCTCAATTGAGATCGCGGTCTTACCGTCCTCACCCCCACCCTGCTCGCCTATTCCTGGTCTACCGGCGGGGTGGCCGTCCAATCCCGAGCGCTCATCGCGAGAAGTATAAGATCAGGCCGCCATGGAGCCTCATGCCAAAGACAAGCGCGGGCCTGCTTCTGTTTCGTGAAGCCTCCGGCGGCCTGGAGGTCCTGCTGGTCCACCCCGGCGGTCCTTTCTGGAGCAGGAAGGACGAGGGGGCGTGGTCCATTCCGAAGGGTGAATTCGACGAGGGCGAAGATCCTCTGGAAGCGGCGAGACGCGAGCTCGAGGAGGAGACCGGAGCCTCTGCGCAAGGCGAAGCCATCCCTCTCGGCTCGCTCAAGCAATCCGGCGGGAAGATCGTCCATGCCTGGGCTGTCCGGGGCGATTTCGATCCGGCCCTCCTCAGGAGCAATACCTTTCTTGTGGAGTGGCCCCCGAAGTCCGGCCGGATGCAGGAGTTTCCGGAAGTGGATCGGGCCGGATGGTTCGCGATGGACGTTGCGAAGCGCAAAATCCTGAAAGGGCAGACGGGCTTCCTGGAACGGCTCCAGGTCAGCCCAGCCCAGGAGGGGTAAACCCTGCAAGTCCCGACGCCGTGCGATGACGGAGTAATCCGCTCCGGCCGAGCCGGGGTTCCGTGCCGGGGCGCGGCGGAGCGCTGGGTGCTGGCGGCCACCATCCTGGGCTCCAGCATGGCGTTCCTCGACGGGACGGCGGTGAACGTGGCGCTGCCGGCTCTTCAGGCGCAGCTCGGGGCGACGGTGGCCGAGGTGCAGTGGGTCGTGGAGGCGTATGCCCTCTTCCTCTCTTCCCTGCTGTTGGCCGGAGGTGCGCTGGGCGACCGGTTCGGACGGCGCCGGATCTTCCTCCTGGGTGTCGCCGGATTCGCTCTGGCTTCGGCCGGGTGCGGCATGGCGTCCAGCCCCCGACAGCTCATCGCGGCTCGGGCGGTCCAGGGGATCGCCGCGGCGCTCCTGGTGCCCGGGAGCCTCGCTCTCCTCTCGGCTTCGTTCGAGGAGAAGCGGCGAGGCCGGGCCATCGGCACCTGGTCGGGCTTCAGCGCGATCACGGCGGCCATAGGCCCTCTTCTGGGCGGCTGGCTCATCGATCACGCGTCGTGGCGGTGGGTCTTCTTCCTCAACCTGCCTCTGGCTCTCGCGGTCCTCGCCATCGGCTTGCGCTTCGTGCCGGAGAGCCGCGACGATCAGGCTGCGCCGCAGCTCGATTTTGCGGGCGCCATGCTCGTCACCCTGGGATTGGGCGGCTTGACGTTCGGGCTCATCGAGTCCTCGCGCCCGGGGCTGATTCTCGGCGCGGCGGCGCTCGCCGGATTCCTTTGGGTCGAGGCCCGCACGCCGGCTCCCATGATGCCCCTCTCGTTGTTCCGCTCGCGGACGTTTGCCGGGGCCAACCTCCTGACCTTCTGGCTCTATGCCGCCTTGGGAGGGTCGCTGTTCTTCCTTCCTTTCAATCTGATCCAGATCCACGGCTACTCGGCCACGGCGGCCGGGGCGGCGCTGCTTCCGTTCGTCCTCCTCCTCTCCTTGCTGTCCCGGTGGTCCGGTGGGCTGGTGGACCGCTACGGGGCTCGACGGCCACTCATCATCGGTCCGGCCGTGGCCGCCGTCGGGTTCGCCCTGTTCGCCGTGCCCGGGACGGGCAGCGGATATTGGACGGCGTTCTTTCCCGCCATGGTGGTTCTGGGACTGGGCATGGCGATCAGCGTGGCGCCGCTGACCACGACGGTGATGGGATCGGTGGAAGAGCGGCACGCCGGCATCGCCTCGGGGATCAACAACGCCGTCTCGAGAGGGGCGGGGCTCCTCGCCGTCGCCGCCTTCGGAGTGGTCATGCTGGGCCTCTTCGGCCGGGACCTGGACCGCCGGCTCGCGGATCTCGATCTGCCTCCCGAGGTAAGGCAGGGTATCGCGAAACAGCGGGAGGATCTCGCGGCCCTGGAGATCCCCGCCTCGCTGAGCGAAGCGGAGCGGACTCGCATCCGCTCCGCCCTGGACGAATCTTTCCTGAGGGGATTCCGTGGCGTCATGCTGACCGCGTCCGGGCTCGCTTTGCTCGCCTCCCTCAGCGCCGGGTGGATGATCCGGAAGGAAAAAGCTTGACATAAGCAAAAGATCGATTTAGGATATAGCTGTTTCGATGTGAGTGGCAGAGGTTGGATCAGCGAAACGCCTCAGCGGCGTTCTTCCAACGAAACGCAGCGCCACCGCCTTTGCGGCGGCACATTTAATAATTGTTGTCTTGGAGTGCATCGATGAATGTGACCCCTCTTCCGCACCGTGATTTGCCTCTTCGTTTCCTTCCTCGTAGATCCAGAAAAAACCGCGCGGGCAACGAGCCGTAGCGGCAACGTCGGCCGGATAAGGCCGTCTCTCCAGTCCGTGCGCCCTCCGGACTGTCCGGCTTCGCACTGATCACTCGCCAGTGGTCTTCCCTGCGGGCGGCGGTATGCCGCCACATGGCCGGAGTGCGCACAGGAGACAGGATTCTTGGCAGTCGCCGATGCTGGCGGCTGGTGTCAGAAAAGGAGCCTTGCATGAGCTTGCATAGAACCGTCGTCACCTGGGCGGCTCTCTTCGCCCTTGCGATCGCAATCGGGGCGGGGACCGCGTACGCCTCGCATCGCCTGGGCTGCTACAAGTACGCCGACGCCTCGATCAACTGGTACAACGGAGGCACGGGCACCTACTACTATATCTTCCAGGAGGAGGCCGTGACGGACTCCGACTCCTGGCACAACTACACCGACATCGATCTCACCACGGTCACTTCGCTCGGCACCACCGATCACTTCAGCACCTACAACGGCTGGTACGGCGAGAACGGCTGGCTCGGCATCGCCGATTTCATCAGCGTGGCCGGCGACGGCTGCACGGTGCTCTACGGCCGCGCGCGGCTCAACCAGAGCTATCTCGACGGCACCTACTCGCGGACCCAAAAGGAGCACATCGCCTGCCACGAGATCGGTCACCTGCTCGGTCTCGCCCACCTCAATGACAACTCCGAAACCTGCATGGCCAATTCACAGGACCGCAACACCCCGCAACCCGACGAGCACGATCAAGAGCTGATCAATTCGATCTATTGAGAACCGGAGCAAAGGAGACCAGCATGAGCTTTTCACGTAGGAACTTCTGGATCGGAGCCCTGATCGTTCTCGCCGCCGGCATCACCACCGGCCGGCTCGCCGCCGGTCATTTCTTCCCCTACCAGGAGGTGCACAAGACCGCGGCCTCCTGGAAAGAGATCTACAACTCTCCCCAGGGTCTCTCGCGCGGTGTGGATGCCGTCGTTCTCGCCACGGTTGCGGAAGTCGTGCCCGGGCGGACCGCCACCTCGGAAAACGGCGAAGATTCGCTGAGCTTTGAGCTCGTCGAGCTCGACGTCGTCAGGGGCCTCAAGGGCATGAAGGCGGGCGGGCGGATCACCCTCGAGCGTGCCGCCGAGACCGAGAGCGGCTTCTTCCTCGACATGGACGGCGGACCTTTCGAGATCGGCGAGACCTACCTTCTCTTCCTCCAGCGGCAGGAGGACGGCGACTATTTCTACCAGGTCAACCATCAGGGACGCTTCCGGGTAGCCAACGACCGTCTCCTGGCGGCCGATCCCGAGGACCCGGTGGCCGCCCGTTTCCATCGCCGTCCGGTGGCGCAGGGTCTGGAGATGGTCCGCGCGGGCCTGCGAGGCCGGACCCGTGGGTAGATCGTCAAAGAAAAGAAAAACGGAAGATCAACAAGGAGTACTCATGTCAAGAACACTGCGGCTCTTTCTCACGGGAGCCATGATCACGCTCGTCGCGGCCACGGGCTGGAGCGCACCGCGCACTCAGAACAAGAATCAGGCGTCCCGCATCTGGGCGCTGAACGTCGGGCAGGAAACGGTCGAGGTGAAGATCGAGCGATCGCGATCGGGGATCAGCGCCTCCGAGATGCTCGCCGTCTCACCGGGCGAGATCGTCGAGGTGAAGAGGATGGCCGACGAGGACATCGGTATTCCCGAGCATCGCGACCTCGTCGTCGTGACCACTCCCGCGGCCTTTGATCCGACGGCCGCGCTCAAGGTCGATACGGCTATCGGCCTGGCCGGCCGTCGTGACGGCCTGCGCGTTCGAACGGAGGAGGTCTCGGCGGAGAAGACGGAAAGACATGTCGTGCTGGAGCGGGGAGAGGTGGCTTCCTCGATCTTCACGGGGACAGAGGTAGAGCCCCGGACCGTCCGGCTGCGCCTGCAAGGGACGAAGAGCTGGGCCGAGGTCCGGCTCAAGGGGCTCGACGGAGCCATGCTTGGCTACGTCACTTTTAGCGCCTCGCGCCCTGTGAACGTGACGCTCGACTTCGGCCGGCTTCTGCAGGAGCGCCGGCACTGGGGAAGCGTGCGCCGCGAGGTCCTCGTCCATGCCGGAAAGGTGTCCGTCATGAATTTGGCGGCGGAGAAGAACCCCGGATCGATCAAGAAGGCCACCGCAGCCCTGTCGAACGGAACCGGGTACTTCAACTACACGAGGAACTGGGAGCTCACCCCGGATCTGAGGTACTACGTCGAAGGCGGTCCGGCGAGCACGTGCGGCGAGTTGAATATCAACCGTAACGGCACGTGGCACTTCGGTCAGAACTGGCTGTGCACGAACAGCACTGGCTATGCCGAGAAGGGACCCTGGTCCTGGGCGAATCAGTCTGGCGACGAGACCGCCGAGGCCTTCATCCGCTGGCCCGACCAGTCGGCCACCTCGAGCGACTGGCACTATTGGGACAAGACCTGCCCGAGCGTCGGCATCCGCACGGTGAACAACCCTTCCCTGGGCTTGTACCCTCCCCCGATAGCCTGGGGGGGTAACGCGGACGATCCACAGTACGGCGCCTGCTTCGGGGACGGTTGGAGCAGAGTCTATGCGACCTTCCAGGAAACGAACCCGGCAACGAGCGCGGTGCGTTACTGGACGGAAGACGCCAGCGATTATTTCTCCTTCTCCCCCTCGGAGACCGAGGGCGAATTGACCGGTATGCCGACCTGTGGCGCGGAGTGGACGACTCCCTTCCCGCCTGACACGGCGCACACTTCCGGGTTCCACTACAGGTGGACGGTCTGTGTCGTGGAGAGCCCCCTTAGCAACTGCGAGCCCTGCACGAGCTACGAGTTCACTTACTGAGGAACGTCCGGGACGGGAGGCGAACGTCTCCCGTCCCGCTCGCATTCACAAAACCCATCCGCTAGTCGAACGCTGCGAAGAGCCCCTTGCCGCCGCTCTGGCGCGCGATGGCGCCGATGTCCGTGCCGCTGTTTGGAGGCCCGGAGACGCACGCCCCGACGCATCCGTCCGCGAACGCCGCCAGCACACGGCCCTCCGCATCGACCGTCACGTCCATGAAGTCGAGCAGGTTGCGCGCGGCACCGCAAGTCGTCCCCTGTAGGCAGATCGAGCCGCGCTGCACCGGATCCCCGGGCGTCGCGTTCACCGTCGTCCACGTGGCTCCGCCGTCATAGGTGGTTGCAATATAAAGATGCCAGGCGCCGGGGAAGTTCACATTCGTCCCGGTGGCGTTGCCGGCCGTGGCCGTACCCAGAAAGGCGAAGGCCGCGCGGTCAGGGTCGCCCGCCACCACGGTCGGGAATACGGCGTTGTGGATGCCGAACGGTGCCCCGACGTCTTTCGGCGTCGACCAGGTGGCGCCCTTGTTGTGGGAGACCGCCACCCGCGGATGGCCGTCCACTCCGACGAATCCGAAGTAGGCCGTGCCGTCGGAGGCGAGCCCCACCGACGGATCGCTCTGTCCCACCGAGCTGCCCGGCACCTTGCGCACCGTCCATGTCAGGCCGTCGTTGGCTGAGACCACGACCGCCTGCTGGGCGCCGCAGCCCTTGTTGGGCACATAGGCCGTGCCGTCCGGCGCGACCTTGACATGGCCGTGCAGACCGCCGCACTGGAGCAGGTTGTAGATGGGGACCGCCGGGTTGAAGGTGAGGCCGCCGTTGAGGCTGAGCGCGCAGCCGGCGAACGCCACCGTCTGCGAGCAGTAGTAGACGGCGTTCGGATAGCCGACGCCCGGCAGGGAAGCCAGGGGGCCGCCGCCGACCGACTGGTGGTCCACCCCGGAGACGAGGCCGGACGTGGACGGCAGCCAGCTGGCACCATCGTCGTCGGTGAAGGCCATCAGGCTTGCCGGACCGGCGAGCTGAGCGACGAAGGTCCGCCCTGTCCCGGGATCGGTGAACAGGATCGGGTCGAGCGTGAGGACGCTCGTCAGCGGGAACGAAACGTCTTCCCAGGTTGCCGCCGCCGGCGTGACCGAGTCGTCGAAGCTCACGCGCAGGGTCTCGAGCCCGGCGATGAACATGACGTTGCCGGTGCTCCAGTTGACCCCCAGGCTCGGCTCGCCGGCGCTCTGGCCGAGGGGAGCCGGGGCCGTGTAGACGTCGTACGTCGGCGTCTGGGCGGCGGCAGCCGAAGCGAGGAACGCGAACAGCAGGAGGACTGCGAGCGAACGGGATGTTTTCAAGGTTATCTCCTTTTTGGCCAGCCGGTTGAAACGGCAAGCGAGAGCCGTGCCATGCGCCATCGAAGAGCGGTGACGCTGGAGTGGAAAGGAGAGCTCGTGAAGGAGAAGACGCGGGCCGGTGTGGAGGCACCGGCCCGCTCGCCGAAGGCAGGGATCAGTCGTCGCGGCCGCCGCCGTCGTCCGGGCCGCCGATGTCGTCGTTGAAGATGCGCCCCAGGCCCTCGCCGTCTCCGATGGTCGCTCCGCTGGCGCTCGCGAGATCGATAAAGAATACTTCGATCGCTTCCGCCACGGTGTCGCCGATCACGTCGACGGTGATCGTCTTCGTCAGCTCGCCCGGCGCGAAGGTCAGGGTCCCGGAGGTGGCGACGTAGTCGCTCCCGGCCTGGGCGGTGCCGTTGCGGGTGCTGAAGCTGACCGTCACCGGCGCGGCGCTCGCCTCCGACAGCAAGACCTCGAAGACGAAGGGCTTGTTGCCCGCGTTGCCTTCCGTCAGCTCCACGTTGTTGATCCCGAGGAGCGGCCCATCGCCTTCGCCGCCGCCGCCCGTGACTTCCGCAAGGGTTTTGCAGACCGGGGCGGCGGTGAAGTCGTCGAAGCCCACGAGGAAGCGGCCCGGCGGGCAGGAGACGCCCGCCAGCAGCACCCGCCTGTCGCCGCAGCGACGGTTGCCGGTGACCGGGTCGAAGCCGATCAGGAACTGCTGCGGCGGGCAGAGAAGACCTTCGAGCAGCAGGTTCCGGTCGAGGCAGATCGGCGCGCCGGTCTCGGGCGCGAAGCCCACCAGCACCTGCCGCGGACCGCAGGCGAGGCCGGCATGATCCGGGAAGCGCTCGAACTCGAAGCGCAGGCCGACCACCCGCAGGTCGCCCTTCGGCGAGGCCAGGAAATGGAGGGCCACGACATCCTCCCCGGCGGCCAGGGCCGGGAAGAGGGATGAGGCGTCGAGGGCCGTCAGCTCGTCCATGTCCAGCGTCGCGGTCAGGCCGTTGGCGGCGGCGGTGAAGGCATCATGGCTCTCGCCGTCCTTGGAGACGGAGAGGTGCAGGTTGTAGGTGATCGCCCCGTCCTTCTTGCCGATCACCATCACCTGGGCGCCGACGAAGCCATCCAGGGAATCGGGAACGGCGAAGGTGAAGTGGGCCTCGCCGGCCGGGGTGAGACCCCAGTCGTCCACCGAGACGTCGCCCTTTTCGCCCGGGGCGATCCAGATCTCGTCGGCGTTGGCGGGCAGCGCGAGGACGGTACAGAGGACAAGGAGCGCAAACACTGGCAGACAGCGCGGGCTCATGGCGGTTTCCCCCTTTTCGCAAAGGATCAACGAAACATACGTTTGACGCAGTACGCTGATCCTAGAGCAGTCGATGGGGGGCCGTCAAAGCAACGCATTCAAAATTCAATATTGATTGAAGCGAAAACGGCGGCGACCATCCGGTCGCAGCGGGGGGCTTCGAAGAGATAGAGCCGGCGCACCTCGCGGCCGATCCGCTCGTCGAGCGTCTGCCGCAGGCTGCGCTTGGCCCGGTGCAGGCGCACTCTCACGTTTTCCCCCGACAGACCGAGGGCGTCGGCGGTCTGCTCGGTCGAGAGGCCTTCGACCTCGCGCAGGCAGAAGACGGTGCGCAGCGGATCGGGGAGGATCTCCACGGCGTCCTGGAGGACGGCTTGCAGCTCGCGGTTCTCCATGTCCCGCTCGGGACCGGCGGTCTCCGACGGAGGCTCCGGAGGCTCGCCGCCCCCACCTTCTCCAATAGGGACCAGCCGCCTCCCTTTCCGGGCGCGGGCCAGCGCCTCATGGCAGGCGATCCGGGTGAGCCAGGTGGAGAACCGGGCCTCGCCGCGGAAACTGGCGAGCTCGCGGAAGGCCCGCACGTAGGCCTCCTGCATGACGTCCTCGGCCTCCGTATCGTCGGAGAGGATGGCGCGGGCGACGCGGAAGAGCCTCTGGTTGTAGCGCCGCATCAGGATCTCGAAGAGCGAGGCGTCCCCCGCCAGCACGCGCTCCACGACCTCCTCGTCGGACAGGGTCGTGGGCGCGGCGGGCGAAAGGATGGGTTGAAAGGCTGGCTGGCTCATCTCGACCCCGAGTCTACGCCCGGCTCTCCCTGAATGTCGCGGGTGATTCCGCAGGCGATACGGCGGGCGATTTCTGCCGCAGCTCGGCGAGACGGGCGAGGGTATAGGCGCCGACCGCCATCGCGAGGTCCCGGACGGCGATATCGAACATGCCCAGCGTGACGAGGTTGACCGCGATCAGGACGAGCCAGGCGGCGGCGATCCAGGCTCCGAGGCGGGTCCAGCGCGTGAGCACCATCAGGCCGACGGCGATCTCGATGATCCCCACTGCCTGCATGAAGGTCTCCGCGGAGACCGGCAGCAGGCCCGCGATCGAGGGGCTCAGGTACTTCGTCCAGTCCGTGAGCAGGTTGAGGAACTTGTCGAGGCCCGCGAGCAGCGGCACCAGGCCATAAGTCAGCCACAGGGGGCGGTAGAGCGACTCCAGGTTCAGATTCGGTTGTGTCGTAGTCATTGGAACGTCCTCCTTCACCTGTAGAGAGTCGCGAGGCCGGAGAACGTTACAATGAGGCATGGCACGCGGATTCGAGAGCAAGTCCGTCGAGTCGCAGCAGAACACCGACTCGCGCCAGGACCGGGGAGGAGCGCTGACGCCCGAGCAGCGCGAGCTGAAGAAGAAGCGCGAGGGGTTGGAGCTGTCGCGGCGGCGCGTCCTCCAGGAGATGGAGACGACCCGGTCGGCCGTCCGCCGGGCTTCCCTCGAACAGGCGCTGGCGTTCCTCGAGGGGGAGCTCGGAAAGCTCGACGCGCATTGAGCTTCTTCAGCTTGCTCGCAGGCGGGCGAAGAAGTCAGGCAGACCGAGAATGCGGATTCCCTCGAAGGGGTCTAGTATCTAGTCACGTCAGAAATGAAGGATAGAGTTTGCGTAGCTTTAGCCGAGCATCCTCGGTGGTGAACTTCCAGTTGGCACCAATGGCGGCCTGATTGCGTTGAGCTTCCCAGGCCGCCGTTTCCTGTGTCAACAGC
>DASUNJ010000372.1:0-10098 GCA_036277235.1 Thermoanaerobaculia bacterium
CCGTGAAGCGCGCGCAGAAGCGCTCGGCGAGCAGCGCCACGTCGCCCGGCCGCTGGCGCAGCGGCGGGACGGGGATCGTGATCACGTTGATCCGGTAGTAGAGGTCCTCGCGGAACTCGCCCGTGGTGAGCCGGGTCTCCAGGTCCTGGTTGGTCGCCGCGATGATGCGCACGTCGACCGTCTCCTCCTCGGTGCCGCCCACCTTGCGCACCACCCGCTCCTGGATGGCGCGCAGCAGCTTCACCTGCATAGTCGGCGTCATCTCGCCGATCTCGTCGAGAAACAGCGTGCCGCGGTCGGCCTCCTGGAAGAGGCCCTTCTTCTCCCGCACCGCGCCGGTGAAGGCGCCGCGCTCGTGGCCGAAGAGCTCGCTCTCGAGCAGGTTCTCGGGCATCGCGCCGCAATTGAGCGACAGGAACCGCCGGTTTGCCCGCGGGCTCGCGAAGTGGATGGCCCGCGCGATCAGCTCCTTGCCCGTGCCGCTCTCGCCGTGGATCAGGACGGTCGAGCTCGTGCGCGCGATCCGCTCGACGAGCGAGAAGATCGCCTGCATGCGCGGGCTCTTGCCGATGATGTTGTTGAACGTGTACTTCTGCTCCAGCTCGCGGCGCAGGTAGACGTTCTCGTCCGCGAGCTGCTCGCGCTCCAGCGCCTTCTGGACGACGATCTTCAGCTCCTCGACGTCGAACGGCTTCGAGATGTAGTCGGCGGCGCCGGACTTCATGGCCTCGATCGCGGTCTTCGTCGAGGTGTAGGCCGTCATCATGACGACGGCGGGGCCGCCGTTCTCTCCCGACTTGGCCTCCTTGAGGATGTCGAGCCCGCTGCCGTCCGGCATCATCACGTCGCAGAGGATCAGGTCGAAGCTGCCGCTCGCCAGGGCCTGGCGAGCCTCGGCCGCGGAGCGCGCCGTCCGGACCGCGTAGCCCTCCTCCTCGAACAGCAGCGACAGGAAGTCGACGATGCTCGACTCGTCGTCCACTACCAGCAGCCGGGCGCGCTCGCTCATGGCGCCTCCGCTCCCGCCGCGGCAGCCTGGACGGGCCGGGCGGATGCCCCTGGCTGGATGGCTGGCAGCTCCACCGTGATCGTCGTGCCGCCGCCCGGCCGGGAGTCCACGTCCAGCCTCCCGCCGTGCTCCTGGACGATCCGGTAGACGATGGCCATGCCGATGCCCGTGCCGCCGTCGAAGAACGACTGGAAGGGATGGAACAGGTTGGCCCTTTGCTCCTCGGTCATGCCGCGCCCCGTGTCGATGACCTGCATTCGGTAGTGCTCATCCGTCAGCTTGCCCACGATCGTGAGCGTGCCGCCGCCGGGCATGGCGCGCAGGGAGTTGCGCGCCAGGTTCCAGAAGATCTGGCTCACCTGGTCGGGATCCGCGATCACGGAGGCCGAGGGCGGATCGAGCTTCACCGCGATCCGGTGGCGCTCGGAGACCTCGGCGCTGTTGCGGAGGAGCTCGCAGTTCTCGGCCAGCAGCCGCGCAATGTCGAAAGGCTGCAGGGAGCCTTCCCGCGGCCGCGCGAAGCGCAGGAAGCCCTTGATGGTGCGGTCCAGGCGCTGGCTCTCCTTGAGCAGGATCTCGATCAGCTTGCGCTGCGACGGGGTGGCGTTCGGCGCGCTCGACAGCATCTGCACCGAGCCCGAGATGGCGGCGAGCGGGTTGCCGATCTCGTGCGCCAGGCCGGCCGCGAGCTCGCCGACGGCGGCCATGCGGTCCTTGATCCGCAGCTCGCCCTCGAGCTTCCGCCAGCGGCTGAAGTCCTGGAAGATGACGATGAACCCGCGGTGGCGGCCGTCGGCGTCGTTGAGCTGCGAGATCGAGAAGCCAATGTTGCGAGTATCGCGGGTATCGCGGGTATCGCGGGTATCGCGGGTGTCGCCTCCGCGCTCCATCTCGGTCTCGGCGCGCAGCGTGCGCTTGCTCTCGCTGGCCGCGGTCAGCTCGCTCCAGCGCTCGGGAGAAAACAGCCCCGACTCGCGGATCGGCCGTCCCACCAGCTCCTCCAGGGGCCGCTCCAGGATGCTCAGCCCGGCCTGGTTGATGCTGGTGATCACCCCCTCCAGGTCGGTGGTGATCAGGCCGCTGCTGATCGATTCGATGACGTCGCGGTGAACGACCTCGAGGTCGGCGAGGTGCTCCCGCTTCTCCTCCAGCTCGCGCTCCGCCCGGGCGACGTTGTGCGCCAGGTAGGAAGTGAGCAGCGCCACGCCGTAGAAGCCGAAGCAGTGCACCGCCAGGCCATAGGCGAGCCGGAAGACCGGCACCGTCTCCGGAGAGCCCGGAGGCAGCGGGATCCGGTGGAAGTACAGGCCGAGCACCAGCCCGGCATAGAGGACGTTCGCGGCCGAAGCCACCGTGATGCCGGCGCGGCGGCGCAGCAGCGTCGAGGCCACGGCGATGACGATCAGGTAGAGCATCGAGAACGGGCTCTCGATGCCTCCCAGGTAGTAGACCAGGGCCGTGATGAGCAGCAGGTCGCCGAAGAACTGGATGTAGGCCTGGGCCGTCGGCCGGCGGCGGAGGATGCGCAGCAGGGCGATGTAGACCAGGGTGGCGGCGAAGGTCAGGCCGCCGAGGCGGAAGACCACCTCCGGCCGCAGCATCTCGGGCTCGGGGGGCGGCGCGGGCGGACCCATCAGGAGCGGCCCCGATGTCTGGGGAACCGGCTGGGGAGCCGTCTGGGGAGCCGCCTGGGGAGCCGGCGACTCCGTCGGTTCGGGCGATTGCGCCGGCTCCGGCGTCGGGGCCGGGGTGGTGATGATGGGCGGAAGGCTCCCGTCCACCTGGGGTGGCGGCGACGTGGGACCGATCTGCAGCAGGGCGTAGGGGATCAGCACGCTGCCGATCGCCACGACCCGGACGGCGATGTACCACCGGAGCTGGTTGGTGAGGTTTGACATGAAGGCGCCGCGGAACCGAGAGGCGGCGGGAAGAGCCCGCCGCCTCCCCTCTAAACTACCCGATCTGACTGAGGATCGAGTAGAGCGGCAGGTACATGGCGGCCACAATGGTGCCGATGATCGCGCCCAGGACCGTGATCATGAGCGGCTCGATCAGCTTCATCAGGCCCGACACGGCCGTGTCGACCTCGTCCTCGTAGAAATCCGCGATCTTGGAGAGCATCTGGTCGAGCGCGCCGGTCTGCTCGCCGACGTTGATCATCTGCACCACCATCGCCGGGAACACCTTGGTGTCCGCCAGCGGCTCGCTGATCGTCTTGCCCTCCTCGACGCTCTTGCGCACCGCCATGACCGCGTCCTCGATGATCGCGTTGCCCGACGTCTTGGCCGTGATCTCCAGGCCGTCGAGGATGGGCACGCCCGAGGCGGTCAGGGTCGCGAGGGTGCGGCAGAAGCGGGCCACCGCGATCTTGCGCAGCAGCATGCCGATGACCGGGACCTTCAGCAGCATGCCGTCGATGACGCGCCGCCCCCGGTAGGTCTTGTGGTAGCGCTGGAGCGCGATGAAGCCGGCGAACAGCACGGCGAAGATGAAGATGAAGTAGCGGCCGATGAAGTTGCTGGCCGCGATCACGATGCGCGTGAGGATGGGCATCTCGCCGCCCAGGCCCGCGAAGAGTTGGGCGAATACCGGGATGACCTTCCACAGGATGATGAACACCACGCCGGCCGCGATGACGATGACCGCCACCGGGTAGATCAGGGCCGACTTCACCTGGCTGTTCAGCTTCACCGCCTTCTCGATGTAGGTCGAGAGGCGCTGGAGGATGATGTCGAGGATACCGCCCGCCTCGCCGGCCGCCACCATGTTGACGAACAGGTTGTCGAACGCCTTGGGGTGCTTGCGCATGGCGTCGGCGATCGAGGAGCCGGACTCCACGTCGCTGCGCACGTCGTTGATGATCGCCGCGAAAGTGCGGTTCTCCTCCTGGCTGCCCAGGATCTCCAGGCACTGCACGAGGGGAAGGCCGGCGTCGAGCATCACCGAGAACTGGCGGGTGAAGATGGCGATGCGCTTGCGGCTGACGTTGGTGGGCATGCGTGGGAGAAGCTTGAACTCCCGGCCGCGCTCGCGCAGGTTGATGACCTGGATGCGCTGGCGCCGCAGCACGGCGGCGGCGGCGTCGCGGGAGTCGGCCAGCAGGACTCCCTCCTGCGTCTGGCCGGTGGGGTTGCGGCCTTTCCATTCAAAGCTGGGCATCGCTTAACTCCTTGCCGCTGCGCCGTCGGCCCCGACGTTGGGGTTCAGCGAAGCGGGACCGCGCGCGATGATCTCCTGCAGCTCGTCGGGCAGCGACGACCGCGACAGAGCCGTCTCCAGGGTGATCATGCGCTTGAAGTAGAGAGAGGCCAGGGACTGGTTGAACGTCTGCATCCCGTATTTGGCCTGGCCGGTCTGCATCATGCCGTAGATCTGGTGTACCTTGTCCTCGCGGATCAGGTTGCGGATGGCCGAGCTGGGGATGAGGATCTCCATGGCCATCACGCGGCCCTTGCCGCCCGCCCGCGGCAGGAGGGTCTGGCAGAGGATCCCCTCCAGCACGAGCGAGAGCTGGGCCCGGATCTGACCCTGCTGGTGGGCCGGGAACACGTCGATGATGCGGTTGATCGACTGCGCCGCCGAGTTCGTGTGCAGGGTGGCGAAGGTGAGGTGGCCGGTCTCGGCGATGCGCAGCGCGGACTCGATGGTCTCCAGGTCGCGCATCTCGCCGATGAGGACGACGTCGGGGTCCTGCCGCAGGGCCGAGCGCAGGGCGTTGGCGAAGCCGTGCGTGTCGGCGTGTACCTCGCGCTGGTTGACTAGGCACTTCTTGTGCGAGTGCAGGAACTCGACCGGGTCCTCGATGGTGATCATGTGCTCGCTGCGCTCGCGGTTGACCTTGTCGAGCATGGCGGCGAGGGTGGTGGACTTGCCCGAGCCGGTCGGGCCGGTGACCAGGATGAGCCCGCGCGGCTTGTCGCACAGCTTCTCGATGATGGCCGGCAGGCCCAGCTCCTTGAACCCCTTGATCTCGAAGGGGATCTGCCGGAACACGGCGGCGATGGCGCCGCGCTGGTGGAAGATGTTCGCCCGGAAGCGCGCCAGTCCCTTGATGCCGAAGGAGAGGTCGATCTCCAGGTCCTCCTCCAGGCGGTGTTTCTGGTTGTCCGTCAGGATGGAGTAGGCGAGCTGCTTGGTCTCGGAGGGCGTCATCGCCGGATAGGTGAGCGGCCGCAGGCCGCCGTCCACCCGGATCTGCGGCGCGGAGTTCGTGGTGATGTGAAGGTCGGACCCCCCTTGGCCCACCATCTCCTTGAGAAGCTGGTTCAACGTCGGCGGCACGGCAGAACCCCCTGAAAAGCGAAATCTTGCACTACTCGTTAGATCTGCGGGGGAGTGTACACCAGTAAGGGAATAGATGAAAGGGTATGGGTTGGGAGAGGGAGCCCCACCCTCTGATATCGTCCCTGGCGATGAGCGAGCCCGACGCCCAGCACGAAGAAGAGGCCCTCGGCAAGGCGTACGACGCCCGGCTGATGAAGCGCCTGCTCGGCTACCTCCGGCCCTACCGGGGGATGACCGTCGGCGCCATTGCGCTGATCTTCCTCTCGTCGGCGCTCCAACTCGTCGGCCCCCTGGCCTTCGCCGTCTCCCTCGACCTCTTCATCCGGCCCGGAGGGGACCCCGGCAAGCTCTCCGGTGTGAGCGCCTGGGTGCGGGACGCCCTGCTCGCCCGCGGGATCGAGCCGGCGACCGTGGCCGTCCAGGGGATCCAGGCCGTGGCCCTGATCTATCTCGTGTCCCTGGTGCTCACCTTCCTCGTGCTCTACGCCGAGGGGTATGTGATGCAGCTCATGGGGCAGTACATCATGAACGACATGCGCCGGCAGATCTTCGGGCACCTGCAGCGCCTGCCGATCTCCTACTACGACCGCAACCCCATCGGCCGGCTCGTCACCCGGGTGACCACGGACGTGGACGCCCTCAACGAGCTGTTCGCGGCCGGCATCGTGGCGATCCTGGGCGACGTGCTGCTGCTCGCCGGCATCGTGGGGGTGCTCTTCTGGCTCGACTGGCGGCTGGCGGTGGTGGCGTTTTCGATCGTGCCGCTGCTGCTGATGCTGACCTCCTGGTTCAAGGCGCGGGCGCGGGCGAGCTTCCGCGAGGTGCGGGTCAAGATCGCGCGCATCAACTCCTTTCTCCAGGAACACATCACCGGCATGCCGATCGTCCAGCTCTTCAACCGGGAGGAGCGGGCCTGGCGGGAGTTCGAGGAGATCAACGACGCCCATCGCGACGCCAACGTCCGCGGCATCTTCTACTACGCGGTCTTCTATCCCGGGGTGGAGCTGATCACCGCGCTGGGGATCGGCCTGATCCTCTGGTTCGGCGGCGGCCGGGTGATCTCGGGGATGATCTCGATCGGCGCGCTGATCGCCTTCCTCCAGTACGCCCAGCGCTTCTACCAGCCGCTGGCGGACCTGTCGGAGAAGTACAACATCCTGCAGGGCGCCATGGCCTCCTCGGAGCGCATCTTCGGGCTCCTGGACACGCCGGTGTCGATCGTCTCGCCGCCGGACGCCTACGCGCCCGAACGGGTGCGGGGCGCGATCGAGTTCGACCGCGTCCGGTTCTCCTACAAGGAGGACGAGCCGGTGCTCAAGGGGATCTCGTTCCGGGTGGAGCCCGGGGAGACGCTGGCGGTCGTCGGCCACACGGGAGCAGGCAAGAGCACGCTGGCGAACCTCCTCCTCCGCTTCTACGACGTCGACAGCGGCTCGGTGCGGGTGGACGGCATCGACGTCAAGGATTGGGACCTCCCCCGCCTGCGCCGGAGCGTGGCCATGGTGCTCCAGGACGTCTTCCTCTTCTCCGGCACCGTCGGTGCGAACATCCGTCTCGGGGAGGAGAGCATCGACGACGAGCGCCTGCGCTGGGCGGCCGGGGAGGTCCACGCCCTGCCCTTCATCGAGCGTCTGCCGGGAGGCTTCGAGTCGCCGGTGCGGGAGCGCGGAGCGGGTCTCTCGGTCGGCCAGAAGCAGCTCATCGCCTTTGCGAGGGCGCTCGCCTTCGACCCGAGCATCCTGATCCTGGACGAGGCCACCTCCTCGATCGACACGGAGACCGAGCAGCTCATCCAGAAGGCGCTGGACCGCCTGCTCGTCAACCGCACCAGCATCGTGATCGCCCACCGCCTTTCCACGATCCAGAAGGCGGACCGCATCCTCGTCATGCACAAGGGAGAGATCCGCGAGATGGGCACCCACCAGGAGCTGCTGGCCCTGCGCGGCATCTACTACCGGCTCTACCTGCTGCAGTACAAGGACCAGGAGCTCGAGCGGCGGGAGCGGGTGGCGGCGGGGTAGGGAAATCGGACGGCTCGTACGTCCTATTAGAGCGGAGGTGCTCCCCGCATGCGATACGTTCGGCTGGGTCTTGCCGTTTCTACCCTTCTCCTCCTCCCTCTTCTGGCCGGATGCCGTGGCCAGGAACCGGACACAAAGGAGGCATGGTTCGTTCATGCCACCGATCCCCATCTGTTCTACGACGACAAGACGGAAAAGTGGAATCCGGCGGTTCGCGAGCATCAGGAGGGGATGAATCAGCAAGCGTTTGCGGACCTGATCCAGGTTCTGGGCTCCCCGCCTGGCATGAATGCGAAACCGGCGTTCCTGGTGATGACAGGCGATTTCGGAATCGACCGTTTCTGGCAGCAGCCGGCGTCCACGACTCAGCAGGCGCCGGTCAACGCCAGCCAGACCACTGCACCTTCGGTCGAGCCGACACCTACGCCAACTCCGGCGCCAACTACGCCCTCTTCCAACTCCGGCAACGCGGTGAAACACTTGGTGAGCATCCTCGCCAAGAGCCCGGTCGATGACATCTACTTGGTGCCCGGCAACAACGACGTGGGGCAGGAGGTGCCGGTCGGGAAGGGAGTGGACGCGACGCAGGCCTTCTGGGCGGAGGTCCAAAACGGGCTGAAAGATACGGGGATCATCCTGCACGATCTGACCTCGTGCTACTTCGGCGGCGGGCTGCCCTCGGGCTGCTACGTCGATGCGAACGACTCGTATCGCCTCGTTGGCTTCCCGTCCCACTCGTTCAAGGACGGAGTCACCGACGACCGGGCAAAAGCCCAGTTGGATCAACTCAACAAGCTTGAAACGCTGATCGGCCAGGCTGCAGAGGACGGCAAGCGGGTTCTGATCGTGACCCACATTCCGGAGGTGGACGATCCCCACACGCTGGCCGTGAAGGAATTTGATCTCGTGGAGAGATATCCGAAGGAGGGGCAGGCGAAGGTAGAGAAACAGGTGGACCGGGCCCCGGACTTGCCGGATTGGGCCCAGACCTCTCCCTGGAACGTGCGCAAGGCCGCGTTCGACAAATGGAAACAGGTGGTAGATTCCCCAGCCGTCGCGGGCGTGCTCGCCGGGCACTTCCACGACTCGCATAAGGAGATCTACCGCCAGCCCTACTCCTGGGCCGGTGCTCCAGCGGAGCGGGCGAGCCTGGCAAGGCTCTACCTGTCACCGCCTCTGTCGATGCGCTTCCAGAACCAATCGCCCATTCAAGCGCGGGGCTTCGCTCTGTTCCAGCTGAGAGGAAACCAGGATCCGGATCGGGTGCTGTTCTGGTACGACCGCAAGCTGCGGACGTTCCAGGCGGATCAGCCGACCGGAGGAGGGTCCGGGCCGGAGCCCACGCTGAACGGTTCCTCCCGCTCGACTCCGGCCGCGCTCGCCTTTCTCTGGGATCTCGGGGTCGACAAGGGTCGGCTTGCGCGCGCTGTCGTGTTCGCCATCGCCTTCCTTGCAGCGTTCCTGACCGTGGTCGAGGTCTGGCAGATCCCGCCGCCCAATACGCGGCCGGTCCGAGTCGTTCGTGAGGCGCAACCGAATGAGAACGGAACCGTGGTCAAGACCCGGGTGGAGGTGGAGGCGGAAAAGGGGCAGGCGGCGACCTTCTCTAGTTATGGGGCCACGGCTCTGCTGTTCCAGACGAATTTTGCGCGCACGGTTCTGAGCGGCCTGGCCGGGCTTGCCCTGGTATCCGCTTTCGACGGGCTCTGGCGAGACATGGGTATCCAAGAAAAGCCCTATTTTCTGGTGTTGTTCGTCATCTACTTCGCCGTCATCCTGTTCTCCTCGGCACTCCTCCGGGCCGGCATCGAGGCCTTCCGGAGCCGGATCTCCCTCGTGCGGCGGATGCCGGGCCGGCCGTCGGACACGAATCCCGCGCTCCAGCAGTGGGCAGGCTACTGGGTCAAGCGTCTCTGGTTCTGGATGCTTTCCCTGAGAACCGCTCTCCTATGTTTCGGCGACACGTTTTTCAACGTGATCCAGGGCAAGAATCAACTCCACACCGCGGAGTTCGAGAACGATATCGCCCGGCTCCATGAGTCGATCGTCGGTGCGGTCGATCGGGTCCGGCAGGATCTCGACCGAGCTTTCGTGGAGGCTCTGGAGAGGCGGAAGAAAGCCCACGAAGAGCGAAAGAAGAAGGAAGGAGAGGGAGTGGAGAAGGCAGGCGAGGAAGCCATGTGGGTTGCTCCCCTGCCGAAACCGGCCGACGTCCGCGTGAACATCAGCCTGCTCTCCGAGGACGAGAGCACGGTGTTCTACGTATCCAGGGAGGAGGGGAGCCTGGCTCAGAGCTTCGGCACCAAATCCATCGCCTGGGTTGCCCTCTTCAACAGCCGGGCTCTGTGGTGGAAAGAAACCTACAAAGGCAGGCGTATCGCCCTGATCGAGGGAAAGCCGCCGCTTTTCCTGCACGATTACTATGAGCCGCGGGCCTCCGCCGATTACAAGGGATTCGTCATCCTGCCCGTGCCCTGGGGGCGTGGACCGGAGGGTGGCCGCAAGGCTGGCATCCATGTTTCCTTCCGCAGCGCCGACTACATGCGCTGGCTTTGGAATGGCCTTGATCCCTACGAGCATCAAGAACAGGCTCCTCAGGACGGCGTGGTGAAACCAGAGGATCAGCAAGATCAGAACAAGCACGATTCCCTTTACGAGTCCTGGACAGGCCTTCTCGAGTTCCGGGATGAGAAGGGAGACGGGATCTGGCTTCTCGACCGCGAGCTCAGCAAGATTCTGCGGCAGTCGGTGTCGCTCCTAACGGAACTCCTCCGCTTCTTCAAC
>DASUNJ010000373.1:0-2762 GCA_036277235.1 Thermoanaerobaculia bacterium
CGACCGCGAGCACCGCCGTGAGCAGGTTCAGGGGGTAGCCGGCCAAACCTTCGACCGCCTGGCGACCCATCAGGTCCGTGACGAGGGCGCCCACGTCGCCGCCCTGGGCGACGTAGCGGGTGTAGCCGAGGCGGCTCATCAGCTGTGCCCACGCGCGTCCGGTGCGGGCGGCGTCCCAACCGAGCTCGGCTGGCTCACTGGAGAATCCGTAACCGGGCAATGACGGCAGCACCAGGTGAAACGCGTCCCCGGCGTTGCCGCCGTGAGCGGTCGGGTCCGTCAGCGAGCCGATCGTCTCGAGCAGCTCGATGACTGATCCAGGCCAGCCGTGGGTCATGATCAGCGGCAACGCGTTCTCGTGCGGTGACTTGACGTGGATGAAGTGGATGTCCACCCCGTCGATCTCGGTCTTGAATTGGGGCAAGGCGTTCAGTTTCGCCTCCACCTTGCGCCAGTCGTAGTCGGTCTCCCAGTAGCGCGCGAGCTCCTGCAGCGTCGCCAGCTGCACGCCCTGTGACCGATCTTCGACGAGCTCCTTGCTGGGCCAGTGCGCCGAGGCGATGCGGCGGCGGAGCTCAGCGAGCTCCTCTTCGGGGATGTCGACGTGGAAGGGGCGTATCTCGCTAGCGGTCTCGACGCCGGTGCTCATGATGACCTCCCTTTCTGGTGGGGCGGGGTTCGGCCGACCCCTCCTCTCTGGTTGGGAACTTGCGGTTCGGGTTGGCTCAGGTATGCGCGCTCCTTTCACGAAACATGGTCAACTAGCGCAGAGATCTGAACGCGGCCCGCACCTCGCTCGTGTAGAGGTCCGGTTCTTGCCAGGCCGCGAAGTGGTTGCCATTGTCGACTTCGTTGAAGTAGATGAGGTTGGGGTAGGCCCGCTCGGCCCAACTTCGCGGCGCTTGATAGAGCTCTCTGGGAAAGACGCTCACGGCAGCCGGGACGGTGACACCTTTGGCAGCGAAGAAGTCGAGCGTGTTCTCCCAATACAGGCGGCCCGAGGACACCCCGGTGTTCGTCACCCAGGTCATCGTGATGTTGTCGAGGACCTCGTCTCGGGTCAGGTTGCCGACAGGGTGGCCCTCGAAGGCGGCTGCGATGTCCTCGTAGCTGTACGCATCGTGGTCGAGCATCCAGGCTGCCAGGGCGACGGGTGAGTCGGCGAGCCCGTACAGGGTCTGCGGCCGGTTCCCCATCTCGATTGAATAGCCGAGGCCCTTGGTGTAGAGGAAGTTCAGCCGGTCGTACGCGCGTTGCTCGTCGGCGGAGAGACCGGATGGCGGAGTGCCGGCTCCCAAGACGTTCAATGCGAGCGCCTTTGCGATGGCAGCTGGAACGGTGCCGGGCATGTTGGAGTGGATGCCGAGCAACTCAGGAGGTGCCTTCGCACCCATCGTATCGGTGATCTGGGCACCCCAGTCGCCGCCTTGCGCCACGAACCGCGCATACCCAAGCCGTTTCATCAACGCGAACCAGGCGTCCGCGATGTGAACGGGACCCCACCCCGTGCCGGTCGGCTTGCCGGAGAACCCGTAGCCGGGCATGGACGGGATCACGACATCAAACGCGTCGCGAGCCTCGCCGCCGTGTGCGGTCGGGTCGGTCAGCGGGCCCACGACCTCCAGCATCTCGATGACCGAGCCTGGCCAGCCATGCGTGATGATCAGCGGCAACGCGTCCTCATGAGGCGACTTGACGTGGATGAAGTGGATGTCGAGGCCGTCGATCTCGGTGATGGACTGCGGTAGGGCGTTCAGCCTCGCCTCGAACCTTCGCAGGTCGTAGTCGGTTCCCCAATAGCGGGCGAGTTCCCGAATCGTCGCGAGCCGCACGCCCTGCGAACTGTCGTCGACGGTCTCCCTTTCGGGCCAGCGCGTAGCGGCGATGCGTCGGCGGAGGTCGTCCAGATCCTTTTCAGGAACGTCGATGCGGAAGGGGCGCACCTCAGGTGGGGTCGTGGTGGTCTCGGTGCTGCGATCTTCTCGAGTAGCCACGTGATTCCTTTCTGGCTAGGGCTCGCCGGGGTAGCGGCCACAAGAGCGGCTCTGTTCTCCGTAGAAACGGAGCTCAGCTCCTGCGGCGCGCCCTGTTGCAGCTGACCTTGATCGGAATTTTCACTAAGTGGATGACCTCCCGTCTTTCACCTTCGAGCTACTCCAGAGCCTACTAGGGGAGCGTAGTGAGAACGTAGTGAGGAGCAATGCCAAACGTGGTGAGGGACATGGTAAAGAGTTCCCGTCTTTAGCGAAGTGGGCCATCAAGTCATGCGTTTTTCGGAGCCTAACGCTCGTCCCGAACACGATCATCGCGCCAGGTGAACAGAAGCTCGCTGCTCCCTGCCAGTGGTAACCGCGCCAAATCGAAGCCGAAAAGCTTGCGCATTGCTCCGCTGTACCATGAGTCGAAAGGCGCCTCCGATGCCGCAAGCTCGCCCAGCGCCCGCTCGGGATCCAAGGCTTCCAGGTAAACCACTGCCACCCCTCCCCCGCTCGGCTTTGGCACGAGCCACACCGACTCGGCCGAGACACCCAGACGCCTACGAGATTCCAAGTACTCTTCCTCGCGGCGAGCGTACGAAAGCTCCTGCAGAAGCCGCCGCCAGGGCTCCTCCTGAAGCGCCGAGACATCCCAGGCTAACAGCAGGGTCCTACCCACCGTTGCCACGACCACCACTGGCGCTCGCCATCTGCGGATTCCTTCTTTCGTCTCAAATGCCAATCTTCACGATCTCGGTAGTACTTCCAGTTGCGATCCCCAGAGGG
>DASUNJ010000374.1:0-2708 GCA_036277235.1 Thermoanaerobaculia bacterium
AGGCCTCGCCCGGCAACTGATCCGCTGGCGGGGGGACGATTCCCCCCGGTCTGCGGACCTTTCCCCCCGAGGGGGAGCCGCCCCCCTTTTCGGGGGAACCATCCCTCCGTCTGGGGGAACCGTCCCCGCGGATCATCCGTCCATCTGGGGGAACCGTCCGTCCCGTTCTAAACGGCTACGCCCCCACCCGCGCCACCTTCACCAACGGGCCGTCCATCACGTCCGGGTCCCGCAGGTCCACGATCCCCTGCACGGCCCAGAGGTTGTCGCCCTGCGGGTCGAGAATCGTCTGGGCCACTTCCCAGACGCGCTCGTCCACCTCTCGGATGTGGGTGTGCTGGTGGCGGCGGGCCTCGGGGGTGAAGACCAGCTCGCCGTATTCCTCGTAGAAAGGCTTCATCGACTCTTCGAAGCGCTCCGGGGTCCAGGGATCGTCCGGGTCCTGGAGCACCGCCGCGGAGGCGTCCTCCCACTCCTTCTCGGCGAGGGCGCGGACAACCAGGTGCAGCTCGGCCCTCATTCTCGCGGCGAAGGCCTTGGGGTCGGCGAGGAGCTGCTTGAGCCAGAGGGCCTCGGCGGCCTGGTGGCGCTGCAGGCGCATCAGGCGCAGCTCGGGGTGGAGCAGGCTCTCCCACTCTTCCAGGAGGCTCGTGTCCGTGTGGTGGATCAGCGCCCGGAAGTAGCCCAGGGCATCCCAGACCTCGGCCGTCTTCGCGTACTCGGGCACGCTCTGGTCGAGCGTCTTGTAGAGCTGGGAGAGGTAGCGCAGCAGCACCCCCTCGCTGCGCTGCAGGCCGTACTTCTTCACATAGTCCGCGAACGACATGTAGCCCTCGTACATCTCGCGGGCGATCGACTTCGGGCGGACGTCGTGCCCTCCCACCCAGGGATGATCCCCCCGGAAACGGTTGAAGGTGCCGTAGAGGAAGTCCGAGAGCGGCTTCGGATGCGTGATCTCTTCCAGGCGCTCCATCCGCTCCTCGTACTGGATGCCGTCCGCCTTGAGCTGCGCGACCAGCTCCCCCTTGATCTTGTCCACCTGCTTGCGGAGGATGACGTCCGGGTCCTCGAGGATCGACTCGACCAGGGTCATCAGGTCGAGCGCGTAGGTCTCGGACTCCGGCTCGAGCTGCCCGACCGTCTCCACCAGGTAGAGCGACAGGGCGTGATGGAGGGAGAAGTCCCATTGGAGGTCCTCGGCCACCACCGCCCAGAGGTAAGTGCCGACCTTGTCGCGCTTCATCCGGATGATCCCGGCGCGGTAGAGCGAGCGCACCAGGACCGCCGCCTGGGAGAGATGCCGGGCCTTCGACCCCTCCTCCTCGTGGCAGCGGCTGATGAGGTCGCGCAGGGAGTCGAAGTTGCGCAGGTTCGGGTCGTCGAGCTCGGCGTCCCTCTGGAGGAGGTCGAGGACCGTGCCGTGAGTGACGCGGAAGCGCGACTTCAGGGTTTCGGGCGGCCGGGTGATCAGCTTGTCGAAGGTCTCCTGGGTCCAGGTGACCTCCCCCTTGGCGGCGGACTTCGCCGGACCTTTCTTCTGTTTTTTCTCCGCCAGGCGCTTCTCGATGATGTGCTCCGGCGCCTGGGCCACCACGCTCCCCTGGGTGTCGAACCCCTTGCGGCCGGCGCGGCCGGCGATCTGCTTGAAGTCCCGAACCGAGAGGAGCGAGACCTTGCGGCCGTCGAACTTGGCCAGCCGGGTGAAGAGCACCGTTCGGATCGGGATGTTCACCCCGACCCCCAGCGTGTCGGTGCCGGAAATCACCCGCAGCAACCCCTGTTGCGCGAGCTGCTCGACGAGGAGCCGGTACTTGGGCAGGAGGCCCGCGTGGTGTACCCCGATCCCGAAGGAGAGAAAGCGCCGGAACTCCTTGCCGTAGGGGGTGTCGAGCCGCACGCCGCCCATGGCTTCGCGGATGCGCTCGCGCACCTCGCGGCTGGAGATCTTCATGCTGGTCAGCGACTGGGCCAGCTCGGCGCACTCGCGCTGCGTGAAGTTGACGATGTAGATCGGCGACTTGCCGGCTTCCAGCAGGGACTCGACCGTCTCGTGAAGCGGCGTCTCGCGGTATTCGAAGTCGAGAGGGACCGGCCGCTGTTCGGAGGTGACCAGGGAGACCTCGATCTCCGTCCGGCGGCGGACGTGCTCGGCGATCCCGCTGACGTCTCCGAGGGTGGCGGACATGAGGAGAAAGCGCGTGCGGGGGAGCACGATCAGGGGGATCTGCCAGGCCACGCCCCGCTCCGGGTCGGAGTAGTAATGGAACTCGTCCATGACCACGTAGGGGGCATCGAGGCGGTCCCCCCGCCGGAGGGCCATGTTGGACAGCACCTCGGCCGTGCAGCAGAGCACCCGGGCGTCGGGGTTGATGCTGGCGTCCCCGGTGAGCATGCCCACGTTCTCGGCGCCGAACTCGTCGCAGAGGGCAAAGAACTTCTCGGAGGCGAGCGCCTTGATCGGGCTCGTGTAGAAAGAGGTCCGCCCCTCGCACAGAGCTTTGAAATGGAGGCCGAGCGCGACCAGCGACTTGCCCGAGCCGGTCGGGGTGTTCAGGATCACGTGCCGGCCAGCCATGATCTCCAGGAGCGCCTCCTCCTGGGCCGGGTAGAGCTCGAACCCGGCCTCGGAGGCCCAGTCCACGAAAAGGTCGAGGATCTCGTCGGGGTCGGACGTGCGCCGGATCCGGGAGGCGAGCGACACCCGGGCC
>DASUNJ010000375.1:0-2697 GCA_036277235.1 Thermoanaerobaculia bacterium
GAGGGCCCTCTGGTTCGCGGAGCGCTCGGCGCCCCTGGCCGGGATCGCCGGGATCTACAACATCGCGGCGGCCGCGCGCCTCTCCGGTCCGGCGGATCCCGCCGGCCTGCGCCGCGCCTTCGCCCGCCTCGCGGCGCGGCACGAAGCATTGCGCACCGCCTTCTTCGAGAAAGACGGAGAGCCGCGTCAGCGCGTAGTGGAGGGCATGGACCTCGACTTCCAGGAGATCGACGCCCGCGGCTGGGAGCCGGACTCCCTCGCCGGCCGCCTGCGGGAGGAAGCCTTCCGCCCCTTCGATCTCGCGGCCGGCCGGCCGCTGCGGGTGCGGCTGCTGGAGCTCGGAGGGGGAGAGCGGGTCCTGCTCGTCGCGGTCCACCACCTGGTCGCGGACCTGCGCTCCCTGGAGGTCCTCGCCGGAGAGCTGGCCGCGGAGGCGGAGCTCCCGCCGCCCGCCGCCCGCTACCGCGGCTTCGTGGACTGGCAGGAGCGGATGCTCGCGAGCCCGTTCGGGGAAGCGCTCGCCTCCTGGTGGCACGACCGGCTGGCAGGAGAGGCGCCGGTGCTGTCGCTGGCGGACCGGCCGCGCCCCGGCACCTCCGCGGGTCCCGGCGCTGTCCGCCGACGGCTCCTGCCGCCGGACCTCGCGGCTGGGATCGGCGCGCTGGCATCGTCGCGCGGCGCGACGCCGTTCGCGGTCCTGCTCGCCGCCTTCCAGGTGCTCCTCCGGAGGACGACCGGGCAACGAGACATTCGGATTGGCACGCCGGCCGCGGGGCGCAGCCTGCCGGAGATGGCGGACCTGGTGGGCTGTTTCGTGAACCCGCTGGTGCTGCGGACGGAGATCGACGACGCCGGCTTCACCGATCACGTCGCAGCGGTTCGGCGCTCGGTCCTGGAAGCGCTGGAGCGCCAGGACTACCCCTTCGCGCGCCTGGTGGAGCGGCTGCAGCCGGAGCGCCTGCCGGGGGTGACGCCGCTGTTCCAGGCCCTGTTCGTCTATCAGCGGACCCGCCGCCCGGAGATGCGGGCGCTGCCGGCGCTGGCCATGGGCGAAGCCGGGGAGCGGCTGGTCCTGGGTCCCTGGGAGCTGGAGGCGATCCCCCTGCCGGACCGCCCGGCCCATCTCGACCTGACCCTGGAAGCGTGCGAGCTGGGCGGCGGCCTGGCCTGCGCCCTCCACTACCGGACGGACCTGATCGACGAGTCCACGGCCGAGCGGCTGCTCGGACACCTCGAAACCCTCCTGCGGAGCGCGGTGGCCGAGCCAGGGATGAGGCTGGCGTCCCTCCCCCTGCTGACGGAGCCCGAGCGACAGCAGGTCCGGGCCTGGAGCACCGGCGAGCCGCTGCCCGAGGAGGGCTCCTGTCTCCATGAGCTGGTGGCGGGGCAGGCGGCGCGCACTCCGGAGGCGGTGGCGGTCGTCGACGGCCACGAGCGGGTGACCTACGGCGAGCTGCGCGCGCGGGCCGTCGCCCTGGCCGCCCGCCTGCGCAGGCTGGGCGTGGGGCCCGAGGTCCGGGTGGCGGTCTGCGTGGGCCGGAGCCGGCGCCTGGTGGAGAGCGTGCTCGCCGTGCTGGAGGCCGGCGGCGCCTACGTGCCCCTCGATCCCGCCCATCCGGCGGAGCGCCTGGCGTGGGTGATGGAGGACTCGGGCGCGTCCCTGCTGCTCACCGAGCCCGCGCTGGAGTCCCGGCTGCCTCGGACGGAGATCCCCCAGGTGTTCGCCGGAGAGGTGGAAGCGGAGAAGGCAGTGACGGAGGGAGCGCGCCCCATTGCGGGCAACCTGGCCTACGTCATCTACACTTCCGGCTCCACGGGCCGGCCCAAGGGGGTCGCGATCGAGCACCGCAGCGCGGTGGCGCTGGTGCGTTGGGCGCGGCGGGCGTTCGCGGCGGAGGACCTTCACCGCGTGCTGGCCTCGACCTCGCTCGGCTTCGACCTGTCCGTCTTCGAGCTGTTCGCGCCGCTCGCCGGGGGGGGCGCGGTGGTGCTGGCGGAGAACGCCCTGGTGCTGCCGTCGCTGCCCGCATCCGGCGAGGTCCGGCTGGTGAACACCGTGCCCTCGGCCGCTTCCGAGCTGGCCCGGACCGGCGCGCTGCCGCCGTCGGTCCGCGCCGTCTGCCTGGCCGGCGAGCCGCTCCCTCCGGACCTCGTGGAGCGGCTCCATGGCCTGGGCATCGAGCGCGTCTACAACCTCTACGGCCCCACCGAGACCACCACCTACTCCACGGGCGGGCTGGTGGAGCGCGGAGCTCCCGGGATGCCGTCCATCGGCCGCCCGCTGGCGGGCGAGCGGGTGTGGATCCTGGACGCCGAGGGCTCGCCCGTGCCGGCGGGGGTGGCGGGCGAGGTCTTCCTGGGAGGCGCAGGCGTGGCCCGCGGCTACCTGGGCCGGCCGGACCTGACGGCGGAGCGCTTCGTCCCCGATCCATTCTCCGGCGAGGGCGGGAGGCTCTACCGCACGGGCGACCTGGCGCGCTGGCGTCCGGACGGCACGATCGAGTTCCTGGGCCGCGCCGACCATCAGGTCAAGGTGCGCGGCTTCCGCATCGAGCCGGGCGAGATCGAGGCCTGGCTCCACCGCCACCCCTCGGTGCGCGAGGCGGCCGTGCTGGCGCAGGAGGCCGGGCCGGCCGGGCTGTCGCTGGTCGCCTGGGTGGCTCCCCGCGAGGCGTCGCCGGCCGAGCTTGCCGCCCA
>DASUNJ010000376.1:0-8745 GCA_036277235.1 Thermoanaerobaculia bacterium
GCGCAGAAGGGCATGCTCAACATCTTCATGGTGGTCTTCTTCTCGACGCTCGCGTTTGCCTGTTTCGAGCCGTTCTTCTTCATCGGCTACCTGATCTCCATCGCCCTCTTCGGTCTCTACCAGGCCATCTTCATGGCCAACGCCGGCGGCGCCTGGGACAACGCCAAGAAGATCGTCGAGACGGAGATGAAGGCCAAGGGCACCGACCTGCACGCCGCCACCGTCGTCGGCGACACCGTCGGCGATCCCTTCAAGGACACCTCCTCGGTGGCCATGAACCCGGTCATCAAATTCACGACCCTCTTCGGCCTCCTGGCCGTGGAGCTGGCGGTGGGCATGAAGGTGGGCGGGAGCGAGCACACGACCACGACCGCGATCCTCGCCGGCGCGTTCTTCGTCGCCTCGATGTTCTTCGTGTGGCGCTCGTGGGCTCGACTTCCTGGACGGGAATCCGCATGCCGTAGAACGACCGGTAGACGAAGATCGTCGAGATGATGAAGAAGATCGCCGCCGCCAGCAGACGCGGCGTGCGCTCCATCTCGACCGCCAGCTCCACGGCCAGCAGGCCGAAGAGCGTCGTGAACTTGATGATCGGGTTCATCGCCACCGAGGAGGTGTCCTTGAACGGATCGCCCACGGTGTCGCCCACGACCGTGGCCGCGTGCAGCGCGCTCCCCTTCTCCTTCAGGTCCACCTCCACGATCTTCTTCGCGTTGTCCCAGGCGCCGCCGGCGTTCGCCATGAAGATTGCCTGGTAGAGACCGGAGATCGCGATGGAGACCAGGTAGCCGATGAAGAAGAACGGCTCCAGGCAGGCGAATGCCAGGGTGGAGAAGAACACTACCAGGAAGATGTTGAACATCCCCTTCTGGGCGTAGGTGGTGCAGATCTCCACGACCTTCTTGCTGTCTTCGATCGAGGCCTTCTCGGAGCCCGTATCGAGCCGGATGTTCTTCTTGATGAACTCGACCGCCCGGTAGGCGCCGGTCGATACCGCCTGGATGGAGGCGCCGCTGAACCAGTAGATGATGGCGCCGCCGGTGATCAGGCCGAGCAGGAACGGCGGGTGGAGGATCGAGAGGTTCGTGACGAGATCAGCCCTCAGGCCTTCCGTGAGCACCATGATGATGGAGAAGATCAGCGTCGTGGCGCCGACCACCGCGGTGCCGATGAGCACCGGCTTGGCCGTAGCCTTGAAGGTGTTGCCGGCGCCGTCGTTGGCCTCCAGGTGGTGCTTGGCGCGGTCGAAGTCGGCGTCGAAGCCGTAGTCCTTCTTGAGCTCCTGCTTGATGTTGGGCAGGGTCTCGATCATGGAGAGCTCGTAAACCGACTGCGCGTTGTCCGTCACCGGGCCGTAGGAGTCGACCGCGATGGTCACCGGGCCCATGCCGAGGAAGCCGAACGCGATCAGGCCGAAGGCGAAGACCGCCGGGGCGATCATCAGGGCCTCGGGGCCGACCGGCAGGGTGCCGGCCACGCCGGCTCCGATCGCCATCAGGGCGACGATCGTCAGGCCCATCCAGTAGCCGCTGAAGTTGCCGGCGACCAGGCCGGAGAGGATGTTGAGCGACGCGCCGCCTTCGCGGGACGCGGTCACGACTTCCTTCACGTGGCCGGATTCGACCGAGGTGAAGACCTTCACGAACTCGGGGATCAGCGCGCCGGCGAGCGTGCCGCACGAGATGATCGTCGACAGCTTCCACCACAGGGTGGGATCGCCGTTGAGCTGCGGGATCAGCAGGTAGGAGACGATGTAGGTGACCCCGATCGAGAGCACCGAGGTCAGCCAGACCAGCGAGGTCAGCGGCGTCTCGAAGTTCATCGACTCGGCGTTGCCGAAGCGCGACTTGGCGATGGTCTCGTTGATGCCGTAGGACACGCCGCTGGTGATGACCATCATGATGCGCATGACGAAGATCCAGACCAGGAGCTGGATCTGGTTGTCCGGATTCGCCACCGCGAGCAGGATGAAAGTGATGAGCGCGACGCCGGTGACGCCGTAGGTCTCGAAGCCGTCGGCGGTGGGGCCGACCGAGTCGCCGGCATTGTCACCGACGCAGTCGGCGATCACGCCGGGGTTGCGGGCGTCGTCTTCCTTGATGTTGAAGACGATCTTCATCAGGTCGGAGCCGATGTCGGCAATCTTCGTGAAAATACCGCCCGCGATGCGCAGGGCCGCGGCGCCCAGCGACTCGCCGATCGCGAAGCCGATGAAGCAGGGGCCGGCGTAGTCCCGCGGCACGTAGAGCAGGATCGCCAGCATGATGAGCAGCTCGGTGCTGATCAGGAGCATGCCGATGCTGATGCCCGCCTTGAGCGGGATGGCATAGGTCGGGAACGGCTTGCCCTGGAGGCTGGCGAATGCGGAGCGCGAGTTGGCGAAGGTGTTGACCCGGATGCCGAACCAGGCCACGAAGTAGCTGCCCGCGATGCCCACCAGGCTGAAGAGCAGGATGGCGATGACTTTGGCGGCCTCGAAGTCGCGCAGCCACCCGAAGTAGAAGATCATCACCGCGCCGATGAAGACTTCCAGGAGCAGGATGAACTTGCCCTGGGTGACCAGGTAGGTCTTGCAGGTCTCGAAGATCAGCTCGGAGATCTCCCGCATCGAGCGGTGCACCGGCAGATTCTTGAGCTGGACGTACATCATCAGCCCAAACAGCAGCCCGAGCACGCAGACGACGAGGCCGGCCTGCAGGAGGGCGGAGCCGCTGAGGTTGCCCAAGCCTGGGAACGAGACGTCCCCGAAGTCGGGGAGGACGAGGTCCGCCTCGCTGGCCGAGGCGGGTGCCGCGATCATCATCGCGAGCAGAGCCATCATGCCGAGGAGCATGAGCTTCTTGTTGGGTGCAAACATGGTATTCCTCCGAATCCTCCGGGAAAGAAAGACTCAGCGCGAGCCGAGAGCCACCGGCACTCGATGCCGGAAGGCGGGGAGGCTGCGCTGACCGGGCTATTGCTCAGATTCAGGGCTGCCGGCCGGAGGGCCGGGCGCGCCGATCCGGCGGAGGGTACCATAAGTTGCGTTCATTCCCCACTCCCCGCCCGCATAGACCCTCCTCTATACTAGGCACAACTGCAGTACTGCCAGGATCGAGGGGACGAGACCATGGAGTTCCGTGAGCTCACCGAGCGCTACGACCTCGCCAGGATCCTTCACTCCGGACGTTCCGCCACGGTGATGCGGGCCACGGACAAGCGGTCGGCGCAGGCCGTCGCGGTCAAGATGATTCAGGCCTCGCCGGCCGGGTTCGAGGAGGCGGCCGCTCGCTTCGAGGCTTTCGCGGCCGCTCTCGCCGTGCTGCGCCACCCGTCGCTCCCTGCCGTCCTCGACTCCGGCCTCACCCAGGACGGCGGCGCCTTCCTGGTGTTCGAGCTGCTGGAGGGCCGCCCGCTCGACTCGCTCGCGGGCAAGCTGCCCCCCGAAACCGGCATGGCCTTCCTCGGTCAGGCCCTGGACGGATTGGAGGCCCTGGCATCGCGCGGGCTCGCCCATGGCAACGTGTCTCCGGACAACCTGTTCGCCGTGACCGGCGCAGATGGCGTTGCGCGGGCGAAGGTGCTGGGATTGGGCAGCCCGATTTTTCGCATCGGGATCCCGGTTGCGGCGGAAACCGCGCGGTTCCTCGCTCCAGAGCTGGCCCATGGCGGCATTCCCACCGCCCGCTCGGACGTCTTCTCGTTCGGTCTCACCGCCTGCCATCTGCTCGGCTGCGCGGTTTCGCCCGGCGATTCCCCCACGGTGCAGCTCCCGTTCGCCCTCGCCCTGGAGGTCGAGGACGACGCGGCGTTGCGGACGATCCTGGAGCGGATGCTGCTGCGCGATCCCGCCGAGCGGCCCGCTTTGCGCGAGGTCCGGGCGGCTTTCCGGCAGGCTCTCGGAGAGCAGGCGGCAACTCCGGCCGTTGCCTCTATCCCGATCCCGGGCGGGAGCCCCTCCGGTCCCTCCCCCCTGGGAGGGGGCGGTTGGGAACGGGGGGAGGCTAGGAGGGGGGCGGCTCCGAATGGCAAGGACGCGGAGGTTGTGGCTGGCGGCGACACCCCCCTCCTAACCTCCCCCCAGAGCCAACCCTCCCCCTCCCCGGGGGGAGGGACCGGAGGGACTCAGCCTCCTCCTGAGCCCATTCCGGAGGGGGATGTCCTGCGGGAGATCAACGACGAGGTGCTGGATGCCTTGACCGCTCCGCCGCCGCCGGCGCCAATAGAAGTTGCGGCCGCTCCTCCGCCACCCGCCCGATCGAACCGCGCGGTCCTGCTCGGCGCGATCGCGGCGGCGGTGGTCGTCGCGGTTCTCGGCGGCATCTGGGGTCTTCGCAAGCCGGTCGAGCAGCCAGTGCCGGCAGGTCCGGTGGCTCTTCCGATCCCGCCGCCGCCTTCGCCCCAGGCGGTCATGGCGAAGCTGGAGGAGGCGAGGATGCTTCTGGCCCAGGGCGAGGACCGGCGGGCGGAGGAGACGGTCCGGGCGCTCTCTTCCGTGGAGCAGAGCACGCTCCCGCCCGAGGCCTGCGCCCGCCTGGCCGAGCTGGAGGAGATGCTCTCCCTCATCGCCGTGGAGCGTTTCCCCGCCGACCTCGCGCGCGGTTTGAAGGACGGGGACCTCGGGCTGCTGCGCGGCGCGGTCGCCACCGGCTCGGGCCTCGGCGCGGACCTCCCCGCCGGGCTGGCGGCAGACTTCGAGCGGGCGCGAAAGATGGTCGAGCTTCACCGGCTGATCGAGGCCGACGCGGCCGAGGGCCGGCACGCCGCGGTGCTGCAGCGCTTCGCCGAGCTCGAGACGCTCGCTCCCAGGGTCGGCGATCCGCTGGATTTGCGGGCGAAGTCGGCGCAGGCGGTCGAGTCCCAGGCCGAGGCCCTGGCGGCCCAGGGGCGTTACGACGAGGCCCTGGCGAAGCTGGCGCCGCTGGAGGCCACCTGGAGCGGCCGGGAGGGGTTGTCCGCCCGCGCCGCGGCCTACCGCAAGTCGAAGGGCGACGAGCCGAAGCAGCAGGCGCTCCTCGCCTCGATCCCCGCCTGGGAGCGGCGCAAGAAGCCGCACGAGGCGCTGGATCTGCTGCGCAGCGTGGAGCCCACGCCGCACCTGCGTCCGCAGATCGAGGAGGCCCGCAAGCGTTTGGAAGCCCAGCTCGCCCAGCTCGACAAGGCACCGCCGGAGGTCATGCTCCGGGACGGCTACTCCCTGGAGTACTCGCGCGGCACCGTGGCAGAGCTGAGCTTCCGCGTCACGGACGACTACGGGGTCCGCGGCGTGAAGCTGATGGCCCGCGCGCCGGGCGGCAAGATGCGCGAGTATCCACTGGAAATCACCCGCGCCGGGGGCTACTATACGGCGGAGATGCCGTCGAGCTTCCACCAGAACGGCACGGTCGAGCTCTACGTGGTGGCCAGGGACGTCTCCGGCAACGAGGGACACTTCGGCACGCCGGACGAGCCGATGAAGCTGACTCGGATCGGGAGCAACCGGATTTAGGAGGGCCTACATCCCCCCCCGCCCGCCGCCCACCAGGGGCAGGCTCCCTACTCCCATGTCCGCCTGGGGGACGGCTTTCTCTTCTTCCTCTTCATGCTCGGCCTCTCCGGGATTGCGGAAGAGGTTCGATTCCAGGTTGTACTGCCGGGTGTAGAGGGCGTGGTAGCGGCCTCCGAGGGCAAGCAGCTCCTCGTGCCGGCCGCGCTCCACGATCTGCCCCAGCTCCAGCACTAGGATCGTGTCGGCCCTGCGGATCGTCGAGAGCCGGTGGGCGATCACGAAGGTCGTGCGCCCGCGCATCAGCTCGGCGAGGCCCTCCTGGATCAGCGCTTCGCTTTCGCTGTCGAGGGACGAGGTCGCCTCGTCGAGGATCAGGATGCGCGGATCGGCCAGGATGGCGCGGGCGATCGCGACCCTCTGCCGCTCGCCGCCCGAGAGCTTCACTCCGCGCTCGCCCACGATCGTGTCGTAGCGGTCGGGAAGGCGCTGCACGAATTCGTCGCAGCGGGCGATCCGCGCGGCCCGCAGGATGTCCTCGTTCGAGGCGTGCGGCCGGGCATAGGCGATGTTCTCCAGCACCGTCCCGTCGAAGAGGAAGTTGTCCTGGAACACCACCCCGAGATGGGAGCGGTAGTCGTGCAGGCGGATTCCGGAGAGGTCCTGGCCGTCGACCAGGATCGTGCCCGAGGTCGGACGGTGGAAGGCGGCGACCAGTCCGATCAGCGTGCTCTTGCCCGAGCCCGACGATCCCACCAGGGCGGTCGAGGTTCCCGGCCTGGCCAGGAAGGAGACGCCGCGCAGCACCGGCGTACCCGCCTGGTACTCGAACCAGACGTCCTGGAACTCGATCCGGCCCTCGACGGTGGGCAGCGGCCGGCGCTCCATCTCGCCGGCGTCCTCGGGCGTCTCGTTGCGGATCTCCCGGATGCGCTCCAGGCCGGCGAAGGCCTCGGTGAGCTGGCTGCCGATGTTGACCACCTGCATCACCGGTCCGACGAGCATGCCCAGGTAGAGGGTGAAGGCGAAGAAGGAGCCGACCGTCATCCGCCCCGAGAGCACCTCGTTGGCGCCCACCGCCATCATGGTCACGCCCACGATGCCGAGCAGCAGGGTCGAGCCGGCGCCGATCAGCGAGAAGCTGGTGATCGTGCTGGCGATGTTGCGGAACAGTCGGTGCGCGCCTTTCGCGAAGACCAGGTTCTCGCGTCGTTGGGCGCCATAGGCCTTCACCACCCGCACGCCGGAGAACGACTCGGTGAGCCGGCCGGCGATCTCGGCGTTGATCTTGGAGCGCTCGCGGAACAGCGGGCGCAGGGTCTTGAACGCCCAGGCCATGATGAGCGCGAAGAGCGAGAGGACGCCGACGGCGATCAGGGTCAGCTTGGCGCTCAGGTAGAGGAGGATGCCGAACGCGAGCACGGCCGTGACCGAGCCGCCCACCAGCTCGACGAGCCCGTTGCCCACCAGGTTGCGGATGCCCTCGGCGTCGTTCATGACCCGGGAGAGCAGGGCGCCGGACTTGGTCTGCTCGAAGTAGCCCACGGAAAGGCTGCCGACGTGGCGCTGCACTCCGCGGCGCATCTGAGTGATGGAACGCTGCGCGGCCTTGCCCAGCACCTGGGAGAGGGAGAAGGAGGTGATCCCCTGGATCAGGGTGGCGGCGCCCGCTGCGAAGAGAATCTGGGTGAGGAGCTCGCGATTGCCTTTGCCGATGACCTCGTCGAGCAGGTACTTGGTGGTGCCTGGGAGGACCAAGCCGGCAAGGCGGTTGATGAGCATCAGGCCGAGCCCGAGGGCGAGGCGGCCTTTGTGGGCGCGGACCAGATCGGCGGCGTCGGCCAGGACGACGCGGAAGGTCAGCGGCTTCTTGGGCTTCTTCTTGTCCCCTTCCTTCTCGCCTGGCTCCTGGCCGGAGCGGCGCTGCTTGGACGAGACCAGGCCCCCGAAGAGTCCGGCGCGCGTGGCTCGGGGAGGCGGGGGCGGAACGGCGGTGGGTTCGGCGGACATGGAGCCAGAATACCAGGGTTGATCCCGTCCCCCCTCTCCCCTGCCCTCTCCCCCGTGCCGGGGGAGAGGGAGCCATGCCCGGAGGGGGCTTCCTACCGCTTCCTGCCTACCGCCCCTACTTGTCGAGCCCGCACCTCCAACTCGTCGTCGAGCTTCAGGTCGACCTTCGTCCCTTCGGGGATGACGACCTCTTCTCCATTCCGGGAGGCGAGGACGGCTCCGGCCGCCGCGCCGATGATGGCTCCGATCACGGTGCCCTTGGAGCGGTCCTTCTTGCTGAGGACCCGGCCCAGGATGGCGCCTCCCGCGGCCGCGCCGCCGATGGTCGCCGCATCCCTGCGGGTCTCGTTGCTCCCCTGCTGCACGAAGGAGGCGTCGATCGGGACGGTCCTGCCGTCGGGGAGCACCAGGTCGGTGAACTTCAGGCCGAGCCTCGCCTGGCCGCCCACCTTGCCCAGGGGCACGGCTTCGGTGACCACGCCGACGATTTCCGAGCCGGCCGGGATGCCGACCGCGCCGTCCGAGGACACGTCCGAGGCGACACGGGCACGGAAGATGTCGCCCGGCTCGCTGGTCTGGCTGGAGAGGCCCTCGAGAATCTCGACCTCCATCACTGTTCCGGCCGGCACGTTCACGACCAGCGGGGCCGGAAGCCGCGACTCTTCTTCCCCTTCGCGCTCTTCCCGCTCGCGAGCCTCGCGCTCCCGCTCGAGCTCGGCCGCCTCACGCTCCGTCTCTTCATCCCGGCTCGACTCGGCGACCTCCTCGGTCTCCACCGGCTCGGTCTCCACCGGCTCCTCGCGGACGGGCTCCTCGCGCTCGACCCGCGGTGCCGGCTCGGGAGCCTGAGCCTGACGCTCCCGCTCCCTCAGACGCGCCTGGCGCTCGGCGGCGTCCTGCTCCCGGAGCCGCCGCTCGCGGGCGTCCAGCTCGGCGTTGCGCTCGGCGAGGAGCCGCTCCCGATCATCAAGATCCTGGCGCGCACCCGCGTCCTCGCCGGTCTCGGGCTCGACCACCACCACCCGCTCCTCGGGCTGAAACTCCGGGTCTTCGCCGACGATCTCGGGCGCAGTCTCTCGATCCTGCTCGTCCTGCTCGACGGCAACCTCGCCGCTCTCCGGCTCTTCGGACTGGCGGCAACCCATGCCGAACGCCGAGAGACCCAGGAAGAGGGCCAGGATGTAGGGTTGGATTCTGATGCTTCTCATGTACAGGGGATAGAGCAAGGCTGGTGCCACGCCGGCCCTCGCAGAGGAAACACGGGAAATACA
>DASUNJ010000377.1:0-5886 GCA_036277235.1 Thermoanaerobaculia bacterium
ATCTCCCTCAGGCCGGTGCCCGCCAACCGCTCGCGGACCTGGGCTGCCAGGGCGGGAGGGGCCACGATCTCCAGGCGCCGGCCGGCCCGCTCGATCGGCTCGACGAAGGCGCTGGTGCGGGGCTCGACCCAGGCCTCCACGTCCGGCAGGCGGGAGAGGGCAGCAGCCACGGCCTTGCGGGCACGCTTCGCCTCTTCCGGATCGGCGAAGGAGAGGACGACGCGACCGGTTTCCTCCCGGCGCTCGTCTTCTAGGAACTGTGTGGCCATCCCCGCCCCCACGTTCACCACCTGCTCGCCCAGGATCCGGGCGGCTTCCGGCGACAGGTCCGGAGACAGGCGGTAGCGCACCATGAGCTCTTTCGAGGCGGCGTCCGGCACCAGCTCGCTGGGGAGGACGGCCAGGGCGAGCACCGCCACCAGGGCTGTCGCAATCCCGGCGAGGACCGTCAATCTGGGACGGGCCAGGGCGGCGTCGAGCAGTCCCAGGTAGGCGCGCCGCCCCGGGCTCCTCCCCAGGTCTTTTTTTGCGGGAGCATTGCCGCTCAGAACTGGCGTGACGGTCAACGAAAACAGGAGCGAGGCGGCCTGGGAGACCACGATGGCAAAGGCCTGCACCCCGAAGAAGGCACGGGCGAGGCCCTCCAGATAGATCAGGGGGAGGAAGACCACGGCCGAGGTGAGGAAGCTCGCGATCACCGGCAGGGCGACTTCCTTCGTGCCGGTGACCGCCGGGCTCGGATCGCCGGCAGCGCGGGCGGTCTCGATGGATTCCAGGACCACGATGGCGCTGTCCACCAGCATGCCGGCGGCGAGCGCCAGGCCGGCGAGGGAGACCACGTCCAGAGAGGCGCCCGCGAGGTGGAAGCCGGCGAAGGAGGTCAGCAGCGAGGCCGGCACCACGACCATCATGGCCAGGGTCGGGCGCCAGCGGCCGAGGAGGATCCGCAGCACGGCGGCCCCGAGCACGATACCGATCAGGGCCGCGAGCCCCAGCTCCTCGAGGGCGGCCACGACCTCGCCGCTGCGGTCCGAGACGACCTGCGGCCTGGGGCCGGAGCCGGTCCGCCCCGCCAGCTCCGCGACCCGCTCCCTCACGCCGCGGGCAAGGGCCACGGCGTTCGCCTCCGGAGCGCGGAAGACGCGCACGAGCACCCCCTCCTTGCCGTCCAGGCGGAAGAAGGTGCCGTCCTCCACCTCCTCCAGACTGACGCTGGCCACGTCGCCAAGGAAGCTTTGATCGACCCGAAGGGCGCGCAGGTCGTCGAGGGAGGCGACGTCCTCCCGCACCAGGAGCGGGCGCACGGTCGCCCCGGCCAGGGCGCGCCCCGCGGGGAGGGCGAGCCCCATCGAGCGCAGGCGTCCGACCAGGTCCGCCGGGGTGAGCCCGCGGGCGGCCAGGGCCGCGGCCCGCGGTCGGACCACGGCGTGGAGAGGAGTCAGGCCGACCGTCTCGATGCGGCCGGCGCCGTCGAGCCGCGCCAGCTCGGGCACCAGGAGCTTGCGCGCGAAGGCCGTGCGCGTCGAGCCGGAAGCCCCGCCGAGCACCGCGACCTCCACGATGGGCTCGGCATCCCCGGTGGCCAGCTCGATCGTTATCGATGCTACTGCCGCGTCGTCCAGGCCGGCGAGCAGGCGCTCGGCCTCGATGCGCAGGCGGTCGGCGTCGGTCTGCCACTCGCTCTCCACCCTCACGCGGAGGAAGCCGTCGCCGGTCCAGGTGCGGACCGAGGTCACGCCGGCCAGGGCGGCGAGCCGCCGCTCCACGGGCCGGGTCAGGCGGTCGATCACCTCCTCGCGCGCCTGCCCCTCGGCCGGGATCGAGATCTCCAGGCGCGGTCTTTCCAATTGGGGCAGCAGCGAGACCGGCAGCCGCAGCAGGGAGAAGGTCCCGAGGACCACCAGGGTGACGGCGCCGATCAGCGTCGAGACCGGGCGACCGACGGCGTGCCCGATCATTTGGTCTTGTCCTTGACTTCGGCCACCGGGTCGCCGTCCTCCAGCAGGGAGGCGCCGCCCACGACCAGCCGATCGCCCGGAGCAAGCCCGCGCACGATCTCGATCCTGCCTCCGCCGCGCGCCCCGGTTTCCACGGGCTTCCGGCGGGCGAGGAGCCCACGGCTTCGGTCGACGACGAAGACCGCGCTGCCGCCTTCGGACACCACCAGGGCGTCCTCGGGCACGGTCAGGGCCTGGGGCCGGAGATCCAGCTCCACGCGCAGCTCGACGCCCTCGCCCGGAGCCGGAAGCCCCTCGGGGTCCGTGACCTCCACGATCAGCGGCACGGTGCCCCCGGCTTCGACCATGGGGCTGACCTCGCGGATCACCCCTGCTCCGCTCTCCGTGCCGGAAGCTGCGAAGCGCACCTTGAGCCCCGGATGGAGCCGTCCGCGGTCGGAAGCGGCGGCCCTCCCCTCGACTTTCAGGGAGCCTCCGGCGGCCACGCGGGCGAGAACGGTGCCCGAAACCACCTCGGAATCGGGCGGGATGCGCTGGTCCACGATCAGCCGGCCGCTCACGGGGGAGCGCAGGCTGAGACGGCCGGCGCGCCCCTGGGCAGCCTCCAGCCGGCTGCGGGCGAGGTCGGCTTCCGACTTGTAGGAGGCCAGCACGGCCGCGGCCTCGACGCCCGAGTCGAAAGCCCTCTGGTGCCGCGCCAGCTCCGACGAGGTCAGCTCCACGCGCAGCCGCGCCTCGGCAAGCTCGGCCTCAGAATCGTGGCTGGAGATCCGGGCGAGCACCTCGCCGTCCCGCACCGCCGCGCCGGTGACGAGCCCGCCGGCAAAGCGGCCGGGGTAGTCGAGCCGGCCGGACACCGGGATCGTCACCTCGCCGAAGCCCGAGGGCTGAACCACGCCGAGCAGCGCGAGGGTGGGCTGGAACGGCTCCCACTTCACGGTCTCCAGGCGCACCGGCGCAGCCGGCGGCTCGTCGGGCACGTCGGCCGGCGCCGGGGTGCAGGCAGCGAGGGAAAGGAGCAGGAGCGCCCCCGCCCAGCCCCTCACCCCCTGGCCCCCTCTCCCATCGCACACCCTCCGGCCTTCGGCCGGCCCCCGGGAGAGGGGGAACGTTGCCGAGCACTCGGCGGCTCGGCCGAAGCCTGGCTGGTTGCGGTACGTTCCCCCTCTCCCGGTCGGGCGGGAGTGCGATGGGAGAGGGGGCCAGGGGGTGAGGGGCTCTTTCATACCGTTCTCCATCACGAAATCATCGTCTCCGGCCGCCGGAGCCGGCGCCGGGCATAGAAGTAGAGGAGCACCGCCGCGGCGCCGAGCACCGCGACGCTCACGATCCAGTCGATCAGGTCCTCCTCGCGCGGCAGGAGGCTGTTGTGGGTCCCGAAGTGCCGGTGTGGCACCGGGTTGTGGAAAAACCACCGGTTCAGCGCGATCGTGGTCACGATCGAGGCGAGCCAGACGCCGCCCGCGGTCTTCAGGCGCACTGCCCAGAACAGGGCCAGCGCCCCGAGGAACACGCTCACCACCAGCACCTGGGTCAGGCAGGAGAGGATCGGGAACCAGCGGTCCTCCTGGAACCAGGTGAGGAGGATCAGCACCCATCCCTGGACGGCCATCAGCGCGCTGACCGCGGCCGCCCGGCGGAGGAAATAGCGCTCCACGCGCGGAGCCGAGAGCGCGAGGTCGAGACAGCCGGCGCGGCGCTCCACCTCCACCAACCCGGCCAGCGCCGGAAGGCCCAGGATCAGCAGGGGGACGAGGACCACCTGCCGGTAGACGTCCTGGGGCTCGGCCTCGGTGCCGAGCATCATCGCGAGCAGGGTCCAGACGACCACGACCACATCGGCGGTCGCGAACAGCTTGAGGCGATTCCCCAGCAGGAGCTCCAGCGTCCGCTTCACTTCCCGTCCCCCTCGAAATGGGTCAGGTCCCTCGGCGGCCCCTTGCGCACCAGGCGGTGGCACTCCCGGTTCGGATCGAGGAACACCGTCTGCGGACGGTGGCGGGTGGCGAAGGCGAAGCCGGCGCTCTCGCCGGTGCCGGCGCTGAGGATCGTCGACTCCGGCCCGAGGTCGGTGTTGAGCACCACCTGGCAGAGCGCCTCGCCCTTGCCCTGGTTGACCATCCGGCCCGTCACGCGCCAGCCGTCACCCGCGCGCCGGAACTCGACCCCCTCCAGCACCGGGTAGGGCAGGTCGCCCGCGACGAAGTACTCCTGGATCAGCCGCTCCACGGGTTGAGGGCTGTGGCGGACGAGCAGCCCGAACAGCTCCTCCGCGGTCCCCGGCTCGACCTGGTCCCCGCGGGACAGGAACTCCTCCACCGCGGCGCGCAGGGGCTCGGCGCCCATGCGGCCCTCCAGGGCCGCCACCAGCGCCGGGAGGCGGAAGTGCCAGTAGCCGTAATAGAGGTCCTTTGCGAAGGCCGACATCTGGATACCCGCCTCGTCGGAGGGATGCAGGGGGCCGACCACGGCGCCGGTCGCCGGACCGAGGCCGAGCCGTTCCAGGGCCAGGGTCTCGAGGAAACGGCGGAAGAAGAGGTGGTGCCCGGGCACGATGCGCCGCCGGTTGGCCAGGCGCTCGGCGAGGATCTTCGCCGCCAGGTGCTCGGGCGCGAGGCCCCGCAGCTCGATCAGGTCCATCTCCTGGAGGAGGACCAGGTTCCCCTTCACGGACAGGAAGCTGTCCCATGGGTCGCGGTACCAGCGCGCCAGGGACTGCGACCCGTTCCGGTAGTGGATGCCCTCGTGCGGCCACTCGATCACCACCAGCCGGCCGAGGGAGCCGGTGCCGGGCCAGGCCTCGTCGAGCATCCCGGCGCTATGGGAGAGGAACCCCAGGTGCAGCTCCGCGGCCCGGGTGTGGGCGGGGAACACCGCCACGGCCGTTCCATCCACCTCCCCCTGCAGCAGCCGGTAGCGGCCTCCCACCACGGCGAGGTCGGAGAGCGCCGTCCGGCAGCGGCTGGCGAGGCGGGCATCGTTTCGAACGATCCCGCCGCAGGTGTCCGCCAGGAAGAGGCCCGGCGGGCCGGAGAGCGACAGATCGACCTGCGCGCGGGGGAAGACCGTCTCCGCCTCCGGCCCCGTCTTCCCTGTCCAGGCTCCGTAGCGGGGGACCGGGACCAGGGAGCCCTGCGACAGCTCCACCCGGTAACCCGAGATGGACGGCTGGCGGAAGGAGTACGCGAACGCGACCCGGTCGCGGGCATAAGCCCCATCCCGGTGCAGGACGTAGTGGCCGGCGAACGAGCCCGAGCCCGGGCCTCGCGGCATGGCGAAGACGGGAACGGCCGGCTCGCCGGAGAGGCGGAAACGCAGCTCCCGCCGGCTGCCCGGAGGGATGGGCGGCTCCAGCTCCAGGCTCAGCCGGTCCCACTCGCGGGCCAGGACGACCCGGCCGGCGTCCGCCGTCACCTCGACGCCGAGGTCGGGGTTGAGCTGGAAGGCGAGGTGCCCGGCGGGCTCCTCCCCCTGATTGACCATCTCTCCCGCGACGTACAGGTCCACCGCCTGCCCGGGACCGATCCGGCCCTCGACGCGCCAGCGCCCGGGCACGACCTCGGCGGGGGTGGTCCTCGCCTTCCCTTGTGTCTCAGCGGAGAAGCGGGTCTCCGCCAGCGATTCGTAGCTGAGCCCGCGCCAGGCCAGCAGCCCGAGCAGGGCCGCCGCCGTCAGGAAGCCCGCGGTCAGGGCCAGGCGGTCGGCCGGTGCCGGCGAGGGATCGGGCTTGTAGCGCTCCCGCAGCTTGCCCCAGGTGAGGAGGAAGCCGCGGATGGGATGGTCCGGCCGCACGCGCAACGGCCGCACGTCCGGCCGGGTGCGGCGCAGCCAGGCCGCCGCCGCGCCGATCGCCAGGGCGGCCAGGGCGGCGAAGAAGGCGCTCTCCGCGAGGTGCTGCTCCCCGATCACCCGGGCGTCGAACCCCGCC